>JBKPQU010000141.1:0-16761 GCA_046734255.1 Actinomycetota bacterium | reverse complement strand
GCTGTCACCAGGTGGCACCAAAATGCGAGTGAAAGCCCCGGCCAGCGGCCCCCGCTGATCACGGCGAGCAGCGAATCCGTGAACTCGGGGCCGCGCATCCGGGCCCCATCTATTTCGAGGTCTTTTCCCGACGGCTGGTGGTGTGACCGGGCAGGTTGCGGCCTGCCGGCTGCTTGAACAAGCTGTCGGTCTCCGATGGGCCCCAGGACGAGATCGCCCTGGTCCTCGAGGGGCGACGTACGGCATGGCCCGCCCGGCCGCTCGTGGCTCCGGTGCCGCAGCCTCGTGCGGCAAGCCCATTGACGCGCACCAACCGAGCTCGTATGGAACGATCGTCAGTGAGCTTGCGCAGCTTATAGTTCCGAAAACCATCATGATCAGAGGTACCAGCTCGACACAGGTACCGCCGATCGCTACAGATCAGCGTTGATGGCACGGCGAATAGGTGCAGGGAAGGGCGGTTGGAGCATGTTGCGTCCCCTCCGAGAAGGCGAAGAAATCAACAGACCGGTTCCACGGGAAGACGACGGATCACTTGAGTTCGTTTCTACTGCTCCGTCTCTACTGGTCCGCTCCTCCGCGCTGGGTGTCTCGGAGACGGACGCACTGCAGCGGCAACTGCTCGGTGAGCTGGCCACGGCGACCTTCCACACGGAAGCGGCTACGCAGTCACCGTCGCCACCAGCTGACCTGACTTCCGCCCAAGCACCAGGGCTGCAGAGTGTCAACGTGGACCTTAGGCACCTCCCAGTGCCGCGCGGCGAGCGGGAACGCCTCGAAGATCAAATGAGCAGGCGGGTGGCCGAACTTCTCGTGAATGCGCCGGCCGCGGAGCCAGCCGCCCTCGCCAGTACCTGTGTCGCGACCAGCCCAGGTGACTTCCTGAGCATTTCGCAAGAGATTCGCGACCTCATTGCGAATCCGCCCGCCGACACCGACCCCAACTTTCCGATAACCATCTTGGTCGCTCCGCCAAGCGGAGATGTTCTCACCCTCGAAGTGTTCCCCTCGACCACTCGGCCACTCCCACCCGACGAGGTGCAAGTCGGCCTAGCTACTGCAGTGGACTGGTCCAAGCAAATAGTCGCATGGACCGTCTGCCCGCCCCCCCACCACCAATACGTAAGGCGGGACGGCAAAGGCGTAGCGAAGTGGATGACCGTCACTCGCGCCGATAACATCGATCTCTTGGTGTTCAGAAAACCGAAGATTTTCGGTATCTGGTTCGACATCTTTCACTTCGACATGAATGAGTTCATCGACGTCTTCGGCGGCAGATTCAATCGCTTCACCTGGTACCACGACTGAGGTCGGTACGGACGGAATGGCTACCTCGCCGAGCCGAGCGCTTCCGCGAACGCAGCCGATGAATCCCGCCACTCGACGTCTCTTGGGAAGACCGTCGGTGGCTCACGCGGGAATCAGCAACTGCGGCAGGGAAGCCTCGGGAGGTAGGCGCCGGGTCAAGCCGCTGGCGGCGACGCCGGCGTGTAGGCCGTCCGGAAGAAGCCGCGGACGGGTACGCCGATTCGAAGGGTGTGGGAGAAGAGCGTGCGGCGCCCCGGAGCGCTGGCATCGAAGGTGATGGCGACGTCGTCTCGCTGGCCGGAGTTGGGGTCGTACACCCGGACTGTGTATTCGGGGCCCGCGACGTCGTATCCGTAGCAGAGGACCTGGTGATTGTGACCGAGATCGCTCGCCTTCGCCGATGCCACGGTCACGATACCCAGCGGGACGGGAATGCCACGGTCAAGATCCAACTTGATCTGGCTCCATTGCGCCTTGATCGTGCGCCAGGCCAGGCCTCGTTCAGTGATGACACGCCTACCCATGACCTTGAAGCTGCTGTCGGCGTCCGGCAGGTTCATCCACTGGTAGTACTGGGCGACACCGGCCGGTACGTGCCAGGAGTCCACCAGCCTGCGCACGATGTACTTGAACAGAGGGGTGCCCTGGGCCGGTCGCGCGGTCGGAGGAGAAATCTCCTTGTGCCAGTAGTCGAGGGCGGCGAAGACCATTCCTCCACACAGACCGGCCCTGGCATTGCCGACGTTGATAGTGCCGAACGGGGTCTTCAGGACGACGGCCGGCTCCGAAGGCCAGCTGTTCGTGAATGCAAAGCCGTGCCGTGATGGCACGAACACGTCGAGGTCGGACACACCTACCTCCTAGATGGAGGCCTACCCCCCATTGTCACCCCTCTGATTTTGAGCTTGCGGTTTCTGGTGGCGGCCGAGAGCGATTCGGGTCAGCTCCACCACGCCGGCCCGGAAGCCCTCAGGAACCATGGCCGAGGGCGAGGCGCCTGGGTGCTGGCGGGCGATGTGCACGTGTAGGACTCCGGGCCGAATGCGAAAGCGCAGCGGCGTATCCAGGACGAGCGCCTCGCCGTCGATGCCGGCGGGCAGGGGGCGGTCCGCATCAACCTCGAAGGTCGGCGCGGACCACTCGCGCCACGGGCGCTGTAACGAACGGCCGCTCTGGCCGCCCCCGGAGGCCCCGCCGACGACGGTGACTCCGAGCAGACCGTCGTCGATGCGCGGGCGAGTGCCCGACCCGACTGCGCGGCCGAGCCGGTAGCGGTTGTTGGAGACCAGCACCGCAGCACCCGCGCGGTGTTCGTGCCCGCCCGGCCCATGCCAGCGCAGGTCGAGCTCGCCGCCGTCCGGGCCGAGCACGTCGGGCACAGTGTCGAGCAGCGTGCGGATCTTGGCGTCGCGGTAGCCGGCGCGTTGGACCGCCTCGGCGTACAGGCCGAGCGAGACGTTGTTGACGAACACGCGGCCGTTCACCTCGGCGAGGTCCACCCACCGCTCACCGCCGTCGACGAACGCGTCCAGGGCGCCCACGACATCGTCGCGGTCGACCCCCAGATCCAGCGCGAAGTGGTTGCGGGTGCCGGCGGGCACGCAGGCATAGGGCAGCCCGAACTCGGCGGCGATCGCGGCGACGATCGCCTGCGAGCCGTCCCCGCCGGCCATGGCCAGCCCGTCCGCGCCGCGCTCGACCGCGCCGCGGACCAGCGTCTCGAGGTCGTCGCCGGCTTTCAGCTCGATCGGCTCGATCCCACGCTTGCTCGCCTCCTTGGCCAGCGCGAAGCGCTCCGCCTTTCCGCCGCCAGACCGGGGGTTGTAGAAGAGCACCGGATGGCGCGGCGCCCGGGCGTTCGGCAGATCCACGTGAACGGCAACCGCGGCACGAGACGCCGCCAGGAAGACCAACAGCCCCACCACGACCAGCAGATCGACCAGCCGCGACCCAGTCACCACAAGCAGGGCCACCGCACCGGCCAGCGCGAGACCAGCCACGATCAGCCCCGCCACGCGCGCGATCCCCCGCCGGAGCACGCCGTACCAGGCGGACGCGCCGGCGATCAGCACGCAACCCAGCAGGACCAGGCCGCGCGGGAACTCGCGGATCGCGACTGCGAGAGCCAGCACGACCGTGGCCGCTCCCACCACCAGCGCGACGATCGCCGCCAGTCGCTGTCTCACGGGAGCGGGCCTTCGTGAGCTCCGATCCCGGACTCCACCGTCGACGGGGTCGTGATCTCCGACCGGATGGCCGTCCTGGGTACGTCACCTGTAGCGGGCATGGCTCTCCTCCAGACCCCGATTCGTGAACCGTAGGGCTGCCCGGGCGCTGGTCGCATCACGCAAACCGGGTGAGGTACGGAGAGGGCCGCTGGTTCGCCGCACCCGGGTAGCTGGCGACAGCGGGCCCGGTTGCGGGCGATCAGCAACTCCGAGGTGCCGCCCTTCCCGTACGCGTCGGCGGCTGTCGGGTCTCCTTCTCAGCATGGTGTGGCCAGCATCCCCCTAATCGTCGTCCTAGCCTCCTGGCCCGGGAGCACGTGTGAGAGTCGAATAATGGGGGTCCCCGGCGGAGGTCGTGCGATGACGATGGCCAACCTGCTTGCCGCCTGGCCTGGACGCCAGGCCGCGCAGCTGCGGATCGCCCACGCGCTGCGGGCGGAATGAGACGGCCATGGATCTGGTGGGCCGGTGGCTGCGGTGGGAGTTCCGCCTCCGGTGGCGCTCGCTCGCCGTCCTGGCGGCGCTGGTCGCGGTAGCCGCCGGGGTGGTGCTGGCGGCTGGGGCGGGCGCCCGTCGCGGGTACACCGCCGTCGACCGGCTCGAGGCCGCCACGCTGCCGGCGACCGCCCAGGTGGTGCCGTACAGCCCTGGGTTCGATTGGAACGCGGTGCGCCGGCTGCCGGAGGTGATCGGGCTGTCGACGTTCGCCGACTCCACCTCCTTCTCCATTGACGGTGTCCCGAACCCGTATGCCGCCGGCGGCCCGCCGGCCGATCCGGACGCGATGCGGACCGTGGAGCGCCCGGTCGTGATCGCCGGACGGCGTGCCGACCCATCGCGTGCCGACGAGGCCACCGTCTCCCCCGCGTTCGTGCGGATGTACGGGTTCGGGGTCGGCGACACGATCACCGCCCACTTGTACTCGGCGGAGCAGGCCCAGCGGATGAGCGAGGGGTCGCCTGCACCGGATACCCCCACCGGGCCGACCGTCCGGATCCGGATCGTCGGCGTGGTTCTCTCGCCGTGGTACTTCGACAGCCCGGGGTTCGAGGGGCAGTTCTACGCATCCCCCGGGCTGGCGGCGAGCTACCCGGAGAACATCATCGGCCGGGCGACCCCCGAACGCGGGTCGTTGGGCGCGCTGGTGCGCCTGCGGCGTGGGGACGCCGACCTGCCGGCGTTCCAGCGGCACCTGAGCGCCATCGCGGGCCGTCGGGACATCACTATCCGCGCGTTGAGCGAGTTCGCCCAGCAGTACCGGCACTCCACGACCTACGAGACCGCCTGGTTGCTGGCCTTCGCGGCGTCCGCCGCCGCCGCATCCGCACTGCTGATCGGCCAGGCCCTTGCCCGGCACGTCGGGTTCACCGTGGCCGACCTGCAGCGACTCGCCGCCGTCGGGATGACTCCGACGCAACTCATGGGCACCGCGGCCACCGGGCCCGTGCTCGCGGTGGCGGTCGGCGGCGTGATCGGCACCGGGCTGGCCGTGTACGCCTCACGCTGGTTCCCGATCGGCTCGGCGGCCGCCCTCGAGCCACACCGCGGATTCGCCGTCGACCCGCTGGTGCTCGGCGCGGGCCTGGTCGCGGTGCTGCTGCTCGGGGTAGCGGTCGCAGCGATATCCGCCCGGCTGTACGTGAAACCCCTGAGGAGGGAGTCGCCACGCCCGTCACCGGTTGCCACCGCGGCGACCAGGGCGGGTCTCCCGGTGACGACTGTGATTGGTGCCCGGTTCGCCCTGGAGACCGGCCGTGGCAGGTCCGGAACGGCCTCCCGGCCCGCGCTGATCGGTGCGGTGGCCGGTCTGACCGGGGTGCTGATGGCGGTCACTCTCGCGGCCGGGGTACAGGACGCGACAGGCAACCCGGCCCGGTTCGGCGAGACCTGGGATCTCTTCCTCCCGGTCGGTCAGGACGGCGAGGCGCTGCCGGCGGCCGACGCGGTGCTGGCCGCGGCTGCCGCCGACCCCGGCGTCACCGGGGTCAACGACGCCCGGATCGGCGTCGCCGAGGTCGGCGACGCGGCGGTCTCGACGACCGTGTTCAGTCTCACCCCCGTGGGCCGACCGCTGAACATCGTGACCACAGACGGACGGGCACCCGCGACGGCGGACGAGATCCTCCTCGGCCCCGAGACCGCCAGGATCGCGGGAGTCGGCGTCGGGAGCACGGTCAGGATGGCCGGCACCCGCGACGAGTCGGCGGCCATGACCGTCACCGGACTCGGGTTCGTGCCCCAGTGGATCGACAGCTCCTACCACACGGGCGGCTGGGTGACTGGCGCCGGGTTCGACCGGCTCTTCACCGGCTACGACTTCCGGATCGGCTTCCTTGCCACCCGGGGCGGCGCCGGCAGGGCAGCGGTGCTCCAACGCCTCAATGCCCGGATCCAGGCCCTCCCCGGTGGCGGTGACACGTCGGTGGAGCCGACCGACCGGCTGGCCGCGATGGACGAGGTGGCCCGCGTCAGCCGCATGCCGTGGGTGCTCGCAATCTTCCTCGGGCTGCTCGCGACCGGCGCTGTCGGGCACGCGCTGGTCACCGCGGTCCGGGGACGGCGCCACGACCTCGCCGTGCTGCGCGCGCTCGGCATGACCCCCGGCGGTCTGCGCAGTGTGCTCGCCACCCAGGCGTCGCTGCTGGCCCTGGTCGGGCTGGCCCTCGGCATCCCGCTCGGCGTCGCCCTGGGCCGGACGGTGTGGCGGGCGGTCGCGGCCTACACCCCGCTGTTCTACGTGCCGCCGCGGCCCCTGCCCGGGCTCCTCCTGATCGCCCCGGCGGCGCTGCTGCTAGCCAACGTTCTTGCAGCGTGGCCCGGCCACCGGGCGGCGAGGATGCGGGTCGCCCCCGTGTTGAGGGCGGAGTGAGGCCGATGACCGCGGCCACTTCGCCGACAATCACACACCGCTGATCGCTGGTCGCCGCACCTGCACCCAGGTCGGAGCCGGGCACCGGACCTGGGTGACTGAGAAGCTGGCTGCCATGAGAGACGACGAACCGACGGAGGAGGCGGCGGCTCGTCCGGTGCTGTTCATCGTGGACGCGGATCCGCACGCGCGCGCTCGCACGGAGTCGGCGCTGGTCCGGCGGTTCGGCCCGGACTACACCGTGGAGTCGGCCGACTCGGCGTCGGCCGGATTGGCCGCCCTGGAGCGGCTGGCCCGCTCCGGGACGCCGGTGACGCTTGTGGCCGCCGACCTGCACCTACCCGGCATGGGCGGCCTCGACTTCCTGGAGCGGGCGCACCAGCTGCACCGAGGCACGAGTCGGGTGCTGCTGCTGGCGATGGACCGACACAGCACCCGAGTTCCGTTCACCGAGCTGGTTACCCTGCAGCACGCGACCGCGCTGGGACGGATCGACATGTTCGTGGCGAAGGGGTGGGTCACTCCAGAGGAGTGGCTCTATCCCCAGGTACAGGAGGCGCTGACCGCCTGGACGCTGGCGCACCGCCCTCGCCACGTCGTCTATCGGATCGTCGGCGACCAGTGGGCGCCGCGCAGTCACCTGTTACGGGACGTCCTGTCCCGCAACGGCGTCCCCTTCGAGTTCGCCGCACCCGACTCCGACCGCGGGCGGCAGCTTCTGCGGGACTTCGGGATCGACCCCGCCCGGCTGCCGGCGGTCATCCACCCCAGCAGCGGGGTGCTGTACGACCCAGCACCAGCCGAGCTTGCCACCTCCCACGGAATCGCCACCCGGCCGTCCCAGCCGGTCTACGACCTCGCGATCCTCGGCGCGGGTCCGGCCGGGCTGTCCGCCGCGGTGTACGGCGCGTCCGAAGGACTCGGGACGCTGGTCATCGAGCCAGAGGCGATCGGCGGCCAGGCCGGGACCAGCTCCATGATCCGCAACTATCTGGGGTTCACCCGCGGCGTCCCCGGCGCCGAGCTTGCACACCGTGCCTGGGAGCAGGCCATCCTGTTCGGCGCAGAGTTCATCTTCACCCAGCGTGCCAGCGGGCTCACCGCGCGCGGCACGGACCGCGTGATCACATTTCTGGACGGGACCGAGGTGGCCGCGCGGGCCGTCCTCGTCGCCGTCGGGGTGACCTACCGACGCCTGCCGATCCCGGCCCTCGATCGCCTCGTCGGGTCCGGGGTCTTCTACGGGGCGGCCGGCTTGGAGGCTCCGGCGCTGGCCGGCGAGCAGGTGTACGTCGTGGGCGGGGCCAACTCCGCCGGTCAGGCCGCCCTGCACCTGGCCAGGTTCGCCGCCCGGGTGACCCTGCTCATCCGGGGGGACTCGCTGACCGCGGGGATGTCCGCCTACCTCGTCACCCAGATCGAGGCGGCGTCCACCATCGACGTCAGGCGCCACACCCGCGTCGTCGACGGCCGCGGCGAAAGCCGCCTCGAGGTCCTCACCCTGGAGGACACGCAGACCGGACGCCGCGAAGAGGTCCCCGCGGCCGCCGTCTTCGTCCTGATCGGCGCGGAACCACACACCGACTGGCTACGGGACGCCGTCCGCCTGGACGACCACGGGTTCGTCCTCACGGGAGCCGACGTGCCGGCCGACGCATGGCCGGCCACGCGCGCCCCGCTACCGTTCGAAAGCAGCCTGCCGGGGGTTCTCGCCGCCGGCGACGTCCGTCACGGCTCCGTCAAGCGAGTCGCCGGCGCTGTCGGCGAGGGATCGGTTGCCGTCGGTTCCGTCCACCGCTACCTCGCCGAGTTGGCCGCCTCCACCTCGGCCCGACACTGACAGGCGTTGGCGACCAGAGAAGCGCCCTCCATGGGCCGTGATGCGGGTGCTCGGGGTATGTGGACCTCCCTGCGCGGTTTCGCGAGGGCTACTCGTGACTGGTGGCGATGTAGGTGCCGTGCCAGGTGTGGTACCACACGGCGCCGGTGGCGGCATTGACCGACATCATGCCGCTGATCTTCCCGGATTGCAGGGTGTCCATCGTGTAGTAGCCCGGGTAGGAATCCACCGTGCTGGCCGTCGTCAAGGCACTGCCGTGATCGCGTAGCCACCGTTGGGCGATGGTCTTGGCCTGGGTGGCTGAGACGCGGGTCGGGCGTTGTCCGCGGTGGACGCCGTAGGTGGTGTTCCACATCATTGCCGGGCCGTACTCGATGCCGACCGCGCCGCTTTGCGGGTTGACCAGGGCCTCGGTGGCGGGTTGTCCGGCCGGTGTTTGCAGTTCGGCGTAGTAGTTCCAGGAGAACTGCATCACTTCACCGACCCGCAGGCCGAGCTGGTGGGCGAGCGCGTCGGCTCGTTGGTGGGCCTGGTCCAGGCTGCGCACAGGGGTGCCGTCGCCGGCCAGCCAGTACCCGCCGCCCATCATGCTCGGCCCCCACGCACCCGGACCGCTGCCCATCATGCCCGGCCCCCAGTAGCCGGGCCCCCAGTAGCCCGGACCCTGGGACGGGATGCCGGCAGAGTCTGTCGCGGTGGGAGCCGTGACGGTACCGGATCCGGTGCCGGGGGCTGCGCTGCCGCTGGGGGGAGCACCATTCGCTGTACCGCTAGCGGCCGTTCCGCATCCCGCAAGGGTGAACGCGCCCGCTGTTGAGAGGGCTATCAACCCGCTGACGACGATGCGCTTGTTGAGCATGTGGTCACCTCCCGTGACTGGCCAAACCCCCGAATATCAGGCTGTGCCCGCTGCGCTGGCCTGCCCAGGGCCGATCGGCCCGACCTCGCGCGAGGACGTTCCCGCCACTCCCACCCCGGGCGAAGTGCCCTGCACGCGGCGCCGGCTAGGTAGGGCGATGGCGTCGGATCATCTTGGAGAACTGAGCGGTATGCCCACGGCAACCGTGCAGATGCCGATGGGACCTCCGACCCCGACCACCACCACAGCGGGAGCCGACGGCTCCACTGGTAACGCCTGGACTTTGGGGCTGCGATGGACTCCAGGGTCGGAAGGCAGGGAGGAGTCATGATCGACCGTAAGGCGCTTCGCCTGTCGGCAGTGCTGCTCGTGGTGGGCTTCGTCTTTTACGTGCTGGTGGGCCTGCTCCATCCCGACGGGCCGGCCAACAATCACCCAGTGGTGTTCGCCGAGTACGCGGCCAGCGCAAGCTGGACCGCCGTGCATCTCGGCCAGTTCGCTGGCATGGCGGTGATCATCGCCGGGCTTCTCGTCCTCTACTTCGTTCTTGACGTCCACGCTGGAGGTGCGGCCTGGCTGGGACGACTGGGGGCTGTGTCTGCGGCGGTGGCGCTTGGGCTCTACGGCGTGCTGCAGGCGGTAGATGGGGTCGCTCTGAAACAGGCCGTTGATGCTTGGGTGAGCGCGCCGGCAGCGGAGAAGGCGGCCCGCTTCGCCAGCGCTGAGACGATTCGGTGGCTGGAGTGGGGCACCAGGAGCTATCAGAGCTTCATGTTCGGTCTCACCTTGATCCTGCTCGGCAGCGCGGTGGCCTTGACCGGGAGGCTGCCGAGAGTCCTGGGCTACCTGATGGGGCTGTCCGGTCTTGCCTACATCGTCCAGGGCTGGGTGCTCGGTGCCGAGGGCTTCTCGGGGAACAACACGTTCGCAACCCTGGCCGGCTATGTCCTCATCCTGGCCTGGATCATTTGGCTTGCTGTGGTCGCCTGGCGGACAAAGGAATCCTCCACAGCGCCCACTCGGTAGCCATCGACCGGCCGGAGGGCGTCAGCCGGCGGCACGGTAGGCGTCGCGCAGCCAGCCGATGAGCTGGGTGTCGATGTCGTCGACATTGGTGATCCGGACTCGGTAGGTGAACAGCGCGTTGAAGCCCGCGGCCGATTCGAGTCGTCCCTCGGCCGGAACATCGCGCAGGATGAGGCCGACGTCGATGCGGCTGACGGTGCTGGGCTGGATCATGGCGAACTGCCTGCGCCGCCGCAGGCTGAGGTACCCCTTCTTCGGGACGATCTCGATGTCGTTGCCGAGGGCGTTGATGGTCGTGATCAGGGCGTCGTGCACCGGGCGCAATCCGCTTTTACGACCGGCGTAGAGAGCGTCCGCCGGGTCTGCGTCGCCCGGCGTCGCGGGCGCCGCGGCCTGCCGTGCTAGCACTGACACCCGGTGTGCGGCGCCGTGGGTCATGCCATGTTCGGTCTTGAGCATGGCCACCACGTCGGGGTGCTTGGTCAGACCGCTGGCGGCGATGATGGCGAACCATTCCGCCAGCGGTCTGCGGTAGGTGGCCTCGATGTTGCGGATCTGGGTCTGGAGTGCCTCCTCGACGGTTGCCATGGCTGTGGTTGTCCCTCCGGTCTGTCGCCCGTCGTTGGGCAGGCACTATGCCACTGGGTTCACGCGAGGCGTTGTTCGAGGAGTGTTCGTTCTGCGGGGTTCCCTGTGAGCTGAAGGGCGCAGGCGTCGGCGCAGCGGGCCTCGTCAGGACGGCCAAGCTGGCGCAGCAGCTCCGCCCTGGTCGCGTGATACAGGTGGTAGCCCGCCAGGGTCCCGGCCAGGGAATCGACCTCCTCGAGAGCAGGGTGCGGACCCTGCACCTGGCCGAGCGCCACCGCCCGGTGCAGTCGGATCACCGGCGACGCGCTGTGGGCGAGCAGCCCGTCGTAGAGCAGCAGGATCTGTAACCAGTCGGTGGCCTGCCAACTGGGTGCCTCCGCGTGGCAGGCCACGATCGCAGCCTGGATCTGGTACGGCCCAGGCCGTTGTAGCCGTGCCGCCCGGACCACAACAGCGGCTGCGGCGGCGATCTCGGAGTGGTCCCAAAGCCGACGATCCTGGTCTCGCAGCAGCACCAGCTGGCCTCGGTAGTCGAACCGTGCCTGGGAGCGGGCACGGTGCAACCGGATCAGTGCCCATAGTCCGAGCACCTCGGGTTCGGTGGGCATGAGCTCGGCCAGCAGCTGGGCCAGCCATGCGGCGTCGTCGACGAGGTCGCGCCGTTGGGGCCGATCCCCGGAGCTGGTCAGGTAGCCCTCGTTGAACAGCAGGTACACCGTCGCCAGCACCGCGGCCAGTCGTTCGGCCAGCTCGTCGGCGTCCGGTACCCGGTACGGAATGCCCGCCAGGCTGATCTTGCGGCGCGCGCGGGTGAGTCGCGCGACGATCGCTTGCTCCGAAGTCAGGAACGCGCCGGCGATCTCAGCGGCACTCAGCCCGCACACGGTGCGCAGCGTCAACGCGACCTGCGCCTGCGGCGACAGCGCGGGATGGCAGCAGGTGAAGACGAGCCGCAGCCGGTCATCGCCCTCGCCCGCATCCGAAGGCGGCTGTACGGGCCACGCCGCCGCCCGGGCGAGCAGCTGCCGGTAGCGCAGGTCCCGGCGGAGCGTGTCCACGGCGCGACGGCGGGCAACCGTCCACAACCATGCTGCAGGCCGGGCAGGAATCCCTTCGGACGGCCATTGCGTCCAGGCCGCCAGGAGGGCGTCCTGGACGACCTCTTCCGCGGCGTCGAAGTCGCCCAGGACCCGCATCACCGATCCAGTCAGCCGGCCGGTCTCCTCCCGGACGACCGCCGTCAGCGCATCGCGCGCAGCCCCTACCGACCGGTAGTGGGACGGATCTCCACCGCTCCGCGACCGGGCCATGTCCTCGCCATCCGCAACGCCTCGTCCAGGTCGGCCACGTCGATCTCGGCGTAGCCGCCGATCGCTTCCTTACCCTCCAGGAACGGGCCGTCGATCACCACCGGTGACCCGTCGCCGAGCGGGAAGCGCACGGTCGTGGCCGTCTGAGGGCCCTGCAGCTGGCCGGTTGCACCGATCTTGGACTGATGTGCGGCGAACCAGGCGCCCACCTCGGCATATCGGGCCTGGAGCTCGTCCCGGGTCATGGCCTCGAACGCCGCGGCGTCCTCGTCACTCCCACAGAACAGCAACACGTACTTCACGTCACCACCTCCACCACCTATGTCGAACGGCGGGCCCCCGAAGTCGACATGCGGCCTACCCATCCTTGCCCGGATCGTCCGTCCACCGGAGACAGGTGAACGTGGCGCGGGAAGGCCTCATTCATGCTGTTCAGGGTCAGGAGGCGGAGGCGTCACGGGCAGACCCGCGTCCCGCCATGCCTGAAAGCCGCCGATGACGTCGGCGACGTTGGGCAGTCCGAGGTCCTTGAGGCTCGCCGCGGCCAGCGAGGAGGAGTAGCCCTCGTCGCAGATGATGATCCACGCAACGTGGCGATCGACCGCCTCAGGGATTCTGGCTCCGCTGGAGGGGTCCAGCCGCCACTCCAGGTGATTGCGCTCGATGAGGAGAGCGCCCGGGATCTCGCCGTCCGCCCGGCGCTGGTACTCGGGCCGGGTGTCGACGAGGACCGCACCCCGCCGCACGGCATCGGCCGCCTGCCGCGGCTCGAGCCGACGCAATCCCACGCGGGCGCGGGCGAGGAGGCGGTCGACACCCGGTCCGGCGTCCATCACGCCACCGTAGGCGATCATGAGCCCCCGGGTTCGCGGTTCAGCGTTTCGTACATGCGGAGGGCGACGACCAGGCCGGAGGCTGCAGTGATCGCGGCGACGGTGCCGATCGCCGGGCGGACCCCCCACTGGTCGGCGATCAGGCCGGACAGCAGCGCTCCGACGGCGAACCCGCCGTCGCGCCAGAGCCGGTAGATCCCGATCGACCGCGCGCGCCAGGCGGGATGAGCCACGTCGCCGATGGCGGCCAGCAGCGTGGGGTAGACCAGGGCGGTCCCGGCGCCGAGCAGGACCGCGGCACACGCCCAGATCGGGAACGTGTGCGAAGCCGCGACCACGGTGAGGGCGGCGGCCTGCAGCCACATCCCCGCCACGATCAGCGGTTTGCGGCCGAGCCGGTCGGACATCGCGCCGGTGACCAGCTGCCCGATTCCCCAGACCGCGGGATACATGGCGACCAGCAGCCCGATGCGGCCGAGGGACAGCCCGGCGGCGGCGAACAGCACGGGAAACAGCCCCCAGGCCAGGCCGTCGTTGAGGTTGTTGACCATCCCGGCCTGGCTGGCGGCCGACATCGCGCGTTCGGTGAAGGAGGTGCGGGTGAACACCTGCCGGGGGGTGAGGTCGGCAGGCATGTGCTGCCGCTGCCCCCGTGCAGCAGCGTGCTGGGCCGCCTCCAGGTGGGCGTGGCCGCGGGTCTCCCGGACCAGCAGGCTGGATATGCCCAGCCCCAGGGCGGCGTAGGCGATTCCCAGGTAGAAGGGCTCCGGCCGCAGCCCGTAGCGGGCGGCAAGGAAGCCGGTGGCCATCGCGGTGGCGGCGACCATCCCGTAGCCGGCGGCCTCGTTCAGGCCCATCGCCAGCCCGCGGCGGGCGGGTCCGACGAGATCGATCTTCATGATCACGGTGGTGGACCAGGTCAGGCCCTGGTTGACGCCGAGCAGGACGTTCGCGGCGATCACCCAGCCCCAGGTCGGCGCCCAGATCAGTAGCAGTGGCACCGGCAGCCCGACCAGCCAGCCAGCGACCAACACGGGCTTGCGGCCGAAGCGATCCGACAGCGCGCCTGCGACGTAGTTCGTGGCGGCCTTCACCGCACCGAAAGCTGCGATGAAGACCAGTGCGGCGGTGTAGCCGGAGACGTGGAAGACCTGGCCGGCCAGCAGTGGCAGCACGGTGCGTTCCTGCCCGAGCATCCCGCCGACCAGCGCGTTGACGGCGACCAGCAGGGTGAACTGGGCGGCGTTGGCCCGCAGACCCAACCGCGGCTCGACTGCGGCGGACGGCGCGGGTGGCTTCCTGGTCTCCGTCACCCGCCGGTCTCCAGGCGGCCGCTGGTCCGTTCCGCCCAGTCCCCGGGTCCACCGACAAGCACGCCGACATCCCGCCTGCCGGCGCGCTCCAGCAGGCTCGCTGCGCTCGTCGCGCGCTCGCCGTGTCCACACATCACCGCGATCGGCCGCTGGGGAAGCGCGCCGCCGCGGGCGGGGATGGCACCCAGTTCGATGTGCATCGCCTTGGGGAGGTGCCCGGCCGCGAACTCGCTGTCCTGCCGGACGTCCACCACGAGCCTGCCGGTGACGTCGTCTGGGCCGAGCAGCGCCGTCCGGGCGAGCTGCTGGCCGCCGGCGCGCCAGGCATCGATGCCGCCGGCGAGCTCACCGACAAGGTTCTCGTAACCGATCTTCAGCGCCTGCCAGGTGATCTCCTCAGGGTCCTGGTCGGCATCGCGCACGATGATGATGGGAATCTCCGGGTCGGCCAGCCAGCCCAGCCACGTGGCGAACGCATCTCGCAGCGCGATCGACAATGCCCCCGGCAGGTGGGCGGCGGCGTACTCCGCCACCGGTCGGACGTCGATCACCTGGGCGCCGCCCTCGATCAGGGCGCGGACGGCGGCGACGTCGAGTGGAGTGGGCTTGACAGGACCAGTGAACACCGCCGGTCCTCGGCGGTTCACCTCCGCCAGGCGGTCGAAGTACGGCGGGTAGCTGCCCAGGCCGGCCAGCAGACGGCGAACGAACGTCTCTTCATCCGCGCCGGCCAGCAACGGGTTGGTGGCCCGCTCACGCCCGATCGTGCTGGTCCGCTCCGCGCCCGGCGGGGCCGAGCAGAACGACCCGGCACCATGCGTGGGCCACACCTGCGTGTCATCGGGCAGGGTGAGCAGCCGGTGCAGGGAGGCGTACTGCGCCCGGGCCAGTTCCTCGGTGTGCTGGACGCCGACCAGATCCGTGCGCGCCGCGGACCCGACCAGCAGCGAACCCCCGGAGAACACCCCGACCGGTCGGTCGCCCTCCAGCAGCAGGAACGACAGGTGCTCCAGCGTGTGCCCCGGGGTCGCCACGGCACGCAGCCGCAGCCCGCCCAGATCGATCTCGTCGCCGTCCCGCAGACCCACGTGCGGGAACTCCCGGTTCCCGGCCGCCGAGGCCAGAACCTGAACGCCGTCAGCTGCACTGAGCTGCCGGGCGCCGGAGACGAAGTCGGCATGCAGGTGAGTGTCCGCAACGAACCCCAACCGGAGCCTGCGCTTCGCGAGGAGTTCCCGCGTCGCGCGAAGCTCGCGGGACGGATCCACCACCAGCGCTCGGCCGTCGCCGAGGTCCACCAGGTAGCTGGAGTTGCCCAGGCCCTCGTCGACGACCGGCACAACCTCAGGGATCACCATCGACGGTCCTCTCCACCGGAACGTCACTACCCCGTGCCCGCCACCTCCTCAAGTGACTGTTTGAATAGTCTTGAGCCCTCCGCATCTTGTCAAGTAATCTTTTGAATAGTTATCCGAGGAGGTGGCCATGGTCGATCGGGCCGCCAAGGCCGCCCTCTTCGACGGGCTGGCCGCCAGCGCCAAGGCGCTGTCCAGCGGCCGCCGCGCGGAGATCATAGACCTGCTCGCCCAGGGCGAGCGCTCCGTCGATGACATCGCAGGAGAGATCGGTCAGACGGTGGCGAACACCTCCCACCACCTGCAGGTGTTGCTGCGGGCCGGCCTGGTACGGACCCGCCGAGCCGGCAATCGCATCTATTACGGCCTGGCCGACGACCGGGTGGCGCAGCTGTGGGCGCTGCTGCGCGACGTCACCGCCGAACACGTCGCGGAGATCGACGAGCTGGCCTCGGCCTACCTCGGGAACCGGCGACACCTGCAGGTGATGACCCGCGCGGAGCTCACCCATCGCCTCGCCGGGGGCGATGTCGTAGTTCTCGACGTCCGCCCCGAGCCTGAGTACCGAGCGGGCCACATCCGTGGCGCCCTGTCCGTTCCGATCAAGGAACTGCAGCGGCGGCTGCGGCACCTTCCCCACGACGTCGACGTCGTGGCGTACTGCAGGGGACCCTTCTGCGTCTACGCCGACGAAGCCGTCCGAACGCTGACGCGGCGTGGAATTCGCGCGGTACGCCTCGAAGACGGGTTCCCGGAGTGGTTCCGCTCGGGACTACCCGTCGAGGCACACAGCCAACCAGCGTGACGGAGCAGTCCGGCATGGCTCAGGTGCTGTGGCCGAGCCTTGTCATCACAGCGAAACAGCACCACCGCCGGACCGAGGTCAACCCGACAATGATTGGAACAAATGTGCTCCGCCGTGCACCTCCAGCACGACGGCATAGGCCCGAACACCGGACCCCAGGGTCAGGGCGGCACGTGCCATGAGTACAGATAGCTGTATTCGCCGACGCCAGCAGCGCATGGTATCGAGGCAATCGTGACTACCACCCCCACGACGCCGACCCCCAAGGACAAGGGCCAGGACGATTCGTCCCGCCCTGATCCAGGGCCGAGGGGACACATTGGTTGGATCGTGGCCGGGTCGTTGGCCGCCGGACTGGTCGCTGCGCTGCTCCTCGTTTTCGCCCCGTTCGTCCCGCCCGAGGAGAGCGGCGTCACCGGCGCAGTGC
>JBKPQU010000140.1:0-3639 GCA_046734255.1 Actinomycetota bacterium | reverse complement strand
AGGGCCTGGGCCGAGGTCGCGGTCGCGGCGTTGCCGCCGCTGCTGCTGCTCGTGGAGGTGCCGTTGCTGGGCGGGGAGCACGCCGCGACCAGCAGTGTGAGGCCGACGGCGATTCCGACGTACCTGCCCCGAGACGACCTTGTCATCTGGATCCTCCGCTGGCCTCGCTGGATCGGACGGCGCCTCGGCTGAGTCACCGGACCTGACGCTGCAGCAGCTTTCCCCCCGCCGCAGAGGGGGCCTCCACGCTGGATGTGGGGCCCCGGAATCGTTCAGGCGGGCTCAGTTTCCAAGCGCCTCGGTTGAGGAGTCAAGGTTCGTTATTGACCTGACGCTGAACGATCGCAGCGACGCCGAAATGCCCGGTGACCCGGTGCTGAACTGCGCGTTTCGCCTGACTGACGAAACAGCAGGGAAGACGTCGGGCCGGGCCGTCACGCCTCGCCCGGGCGGGCGTCGCCCCCGACGATCCGCCGGACGATCTCGGCCAGCAGCCCGCCGACCCGTTCGGCGGCCGCGCGGCCGGCCTCGAGCACTTCGGCGTGGTCCAGCGGGGTGGGCGAGATGCCCGCCGCCGGGTTGGTGACCAGGGAGACGCCCAGCACCTCCAGGCCGGCCTCGCGCGCGGCGATCGCTTCCAGCGCGGTGGACATCCCGACCATGTCGCCGCCGAGGACGCCGGCCATCCGCACCTCGGCCGGGGTCTCGTACTGCGGGCCCCGGAACTGCACGTAGACGCCCTCCGGGAGGTCCGGGGCCACCTGCCGGCAGATCCCCCGCAACCGGGCGGAGTAGAGGTCGGTGAGATCGACGAAGCTCGCCCCCTCCAGCGGTGAGACCCCGGTCAGGTTGATGTGGTCGCTGATCAGCACCGGGGTGCCGGGGGGCCAGCTGACGTCGAGGCCGCCGCTGCCGTTGGTCAGCACGATCGTCGAACAGCCGGCCGCTGCCGCGGTGCGGACGCCGTGCACGACCGCGCGCACGCCGCGCCCCTCGTAGAGGTGGGTGCGGGAGCCGAAAACCAGTGCACGGCGGCCGGAGTCCCCGATCGCGACCGAGCGGACCGTCCCGACGTGGCCCGCCACCGCGGGGGCGCTGAACCCCGGCAGGTCGGCGGTGGTCAGCGTGGCGATGGTCTGCCCCAGCCGGTCCCCGGCCGGTGCCCAGCCGGAGCCGAGCACGAGGGCGACGTCGTGCCGCTCCGCGCCGGTCAGCTCGGCGATGCGTGCCGCCGCCACCCCGGCGACCTCGGACGGTGCGACCGCGGGATCGTCCAGCGAGGGCGGGGTGGTGCCGGCGGCGGAGGTCACGAGCGGAAGCCTAGGGCCAGTCGCACAGGCCCCGGGGCGGTCTCCGGCCTCAGATCGGCGGCGGCAGCTCGTCGACCGACGAGCACGGGCGGGCGCGCAGCTCCCGGACGTAGTCGTCCGGGGCGCCGCCCGCCTCCGCCGCCTCGGCCAGCAGACCGACGTAGCGGGCGCTGGGCAGGCCGCCCTCGTAGGCGTCGAGCACGTAGACCCAGGGCGTGACGTCGCCGTCCAGCGTGGCCACCCGCACCCGGATCTTCCGGAAGAGCCCGATCGCCACGCCCTCCCACTCGTCCAGGGCCCGCTCGTCCGCGGGGGTCAGGTCGTACAGCGCGACGTAGACCTGGCTCGCGGGGTCCTCGACGATCGTGCCCAGCGCCCCCTCCCAGCTGACGTCCTCGCCGCCGAAGGTCAGCCGCCAGCCGACCAGCCAGCCGGTCCCGTACAGCGGGGAGTGCGGTGCGCGCTTGGCCATGCGTTCGGGGTCCAGGTTGGAGCCGTACGCCGCGTACAGGGCCATGCGCGCCAGCCTAGCCAGCGGCGGTGCGGGAGAATGCGCGGGTGGGCGAGGAGACGGCCGTCAGGATCGTCGTTCTCGGGGGCGGCCCCGGGGGATACGAGGCCGCGCTGGTCGCGGCTCAGCTCGGCGCGGCGGTCACCGTGGTCGAGCGCCACGGGCTCGGCGGCTCCGCGGTGCTCACCGACGTGGTGCCGAGCAAGACGCTGATCGCCACCGCCGAGGTGATGACGCTGGCGTCCGGGGCCGGTGAGCTCGGCGTCCGTTCGCCCGGACCGGGCGGTGCCGACGGTTCGGGCCTGGCGGTCGACCTCGGCGTGGTCAACACCCGGGTGAAGGCGCTGGCGCGCGCGCAGTCCGAGGACATCCGGAGCCGGCTGGAGTCCGAGGGGGTTCGGGTCGTCGCCGGACGCGGTCGCCTGGAGGGCCCGCACTGCGTGGTGGCCGAACTGGACGGCGGGGGAGAGTCGAGGTTCGAGGCGGACACCGTGCTGGTGGCGGTGGGGGCGCATCCGCGGGTGCTGCCCGACGCGGCCCCGGACGGCGATCGGGTCCTGACCTGGACCCAGCTGTACGACCTGGACGCCCTGCCCGAGCGGCTGGTCGTGGTCGGGTCCGGGGTGACCGGCGCGGAGTTCGCCAGCGGTTACGACGCCCTCGGCGCCGAGGTGGTCCTGGTCTCGAGCCGAGATCGCGTGCTGCCCGGCGAGGACGCCGCCGCGGCCTCGGTGCTCGAGGGGGTGTTCTCCCGCCGCGGGGTCACCGTGCTGTCCCGCTCCCGGGCCCAGGCGGTGAAGCGGGTCGGCGACGGCGTCGTCGTCACGCTCACCGACGGCAGCACCGTCGAGGGCTCGCACTGCCTGGTCGCGGTCGGCTCGGTGCCGAACACCGTGGGGATCGGCCTGGCGGAGTCCGGCGTCCGGCTGGGACCGGGCGGGCACGTCGAGACCGACCGGGTCTCCCGGACATCCGCGCCCGGCGTCTATGCGGCGGGGGACTGCACCGGCGTGCTCGCGCTCGCCTCGGTCGCCGCCATGCAGGGACGGATCGCCATGTGGCACGCGCTGGGCGACGCGGTGACCCCGCTGGACCTTCGCCTGGTCTCGTCCACCGTGTTCACCGAACCCGAGATCGCCACCGTGGGCGCCACGCAGCAGCAGGTGGACGCGGGCGACGTGGCCGCCTCGGTGCTGACCCTCCCGCTCGCGACGAACCCGAGGGCCAAGATGCAGGGCTTCCGCGACGGGTTCGTCAAGGTGATCGCCGCGCCCGGGGCGGGCGTCGTGCTCGGCGGGGTGGTGGTGGCGCCGCGGGCCAGCGAGCTGATCTTCCCGATCACGATCGCGGTCGCGCAGCGCCTGACCGTGGATCAGCTCGCCAGCGCGTTCACCATCTACCCGTCGCTGTCGGGGTCGATCGCCGAGGCCGCACGCCGGCTGCACGCCCGGCGTCCCTGACCACCCGAGCCGACCGTCCGAGCCGACCGTCGCCGTCCCGTGATCGGGCCGGGCGGTCGCTAGTCCTTGATCTCGCAGATCACCGCGCCGCTGGTCACGGTCTGGCCGACCTCCGCGACGAGGCCGGTCACCGTGCCGCCCTTGTGGGCGGTCAGCGGCTGCTCCATCTTCATCGCCTCGAGGACGACGACCAGGTCGCCGTCCTGCACCACCTGGCCCTCCTCGACGGCGATCTTGACGATCGTGCCCTGCATCGGCGAGGTGAGGGCATCTCCTCCGGCGCTGATCTCCGCCCGGCCGGCGGCGGAGCGTCGCGGCGGGCGCCGGGCCCCGGCCGCCGGGCCGGTCGCGCCGAGGC
>JBKPQU010000139.1:0-3664 GCA_046734255.1 Actinomycetota bacterium | reverse complement strand
GCCCGAAGTAGATCGCGTTCAAGTAGTCCTGCAGGATCTCGTCCTTGCTCTTCTCCCTGTTGATCTTCAGAGCGATGAAGAACTCCTTGGCCTTGCGCCGGATGGTCCGGTCGCGCAGGTCGAAGTAGTTCTTCACGTACTGCTGGGTGATCGTCGAGCCGCCCTGCAGGGCCCGGCCGCGTACGTCGTTGACGGCGGCGCGCACGGTGCCGCGCAGCGAGACCCCCTGGTTGGAGTAGAACGTGCGGTCCTCGGCGGCCAGGACGGCGTACCGCACCTGCGGGGGAACCGCCTTCAACTGCACGGACCGGCGGTCCTGCACCGAGAACCGGCCGATCTCGTTCTTGCCGTCGGCGTAGTAGACGATCGTGGTCTCCGCCCTGACCAGGGAGGCGGCAGTGGGGATCGGGGTGGCTGCATAGGCCGCGGCGAAGGCCACGAACATGCCGGCCAACCCCAGCCCGGCGAGACCGGCGAGCAACTTCCACGAGGGCACCCAGCGCCGCCAGCCCATCCGTCCGGCGCGGGGATAGTCGATCACTCGGCGGCGCGTGGGCTGCAGGGGATGCTGCGGCGGCCGGCGGCCTCCCGGCCTGGCGTTGGGTTCCGGCAACGGCGGGAACACCTGCCGATCTGGCGATGCCGAACGGGTCGTCCGCCCCCCGAGTCCTGGGTCGGCTCGACGTGGCACGATCGCGGTCCTCGCTTCCTGCGTCGGGTGCTCGCCGGCTGGGCCCGGTGCCGAGAGGGTCCAGCCGGCGACACGCCACTGCCGTCCGTGACGATATCGCCCGTAGGCGTCGTGAGTCGCTCAGTACCCCAGCTCGTCCTCGACGGTGGGAGCTCGCCGGGGCGGGCGGCGGGGGGCGCCGTCGCCCACGACGTACGAGGCGAGCAGATGGTTCCAGGCACAGTCATGGCAGACCTCGACGACGTACACCTTCAGGTGACCGAATTCGGCGCTCATCCGCACGACCTCGGCGGCGCTGCGGATCCGGCCCGAGTACTGGCCGAGCTCGTCGGAGTAGACGTAGCGCAGCAGGCTGAGCGCCAGGTGGGAACAGACCGGGCAGGGACGCGCGGAGGCCTCGCCGTGGAAGCGTGCGGCCCGCAGCAGGTAGGGGTGGGCGTCGCAGACGTCGGTGGCGGTCGAGCGCCCGCGGTGCAGTGCCTCCAGCGTCGCCCGGCGCTGCAGCGAGTAGTCGACGAACAGCCGAGCGCCGGCGGTACGGGCGGGCGCGAACACCGATCGAGCCTACGTCGCCCACGGCCGGCCGCCCAGGAGCACCCGAACGGGGGGTCGAATCCCCCCAAGTAGCAGTGAGATGTATCGGTGCGATATATCTGAACGAGGAATTCCGGTCCTCCAGCGATGAGGTGGGCGTCGGTGACGCGACGTGGTCAACTGCTCGAGCTGGCCGTCCTCGGCCTGCTCCAGGAGTCCCCGATGCACGGCTACGAGCTGCGCAAAAGGGTCAACGCCGTACTCGGCATGTTCCGGGCGCTGTCCTACGGCACGTTGTACCCCTGCCTGAAGTCGCTGCTGGCCCGCGGCTGGATCGCCGAAGCGGGGGACGGGGGCGGCGCCCCCGCCGGGCTGTCCGGGAAGCGCGGGCGGATCGTCTACGAGATCACCGCCGAGGGCAAGGAGCGCTTCCAGGCCATGGTCAGCCACCCCGGACCGGCCGCCTGGGAGGACGAGCAGTTCGACGTGCACTTCGCCTTCTTCGCCCGCACGGACGCCGCGACCCGGCTGCAGATCCTCGAGGGCCGGCGCACCCGGATGCAGGAGCGGCTCGAGTACGCCCGGCAGTCCATGTCCCGGGCCCGGGAGCGCCTGGACGCCTACACGCTCGAGCTGCAGCGCCACGGGCTGGAGTCGGTGGAGCGCGAGGTGCGCTGGCTGACCGAGCTGATCGACACCGAGCGGGCCAGCCGGATGACCCATCCGCCGACCGACGAGACCGACCTGCGCCCGCCCGCGAGCACACCCCCCGACCAGAGCACCACCACGAAGAGAACCACCAACCGGAGCAAGAGGAGCGATCTATGAGCGCTGTCCGCGTCGCCATCGTCGGAGTCGGCAACTGTGCGGCGTCCCTGGTGCAGGGCGTCCACTACTACGCCGACGCCGAGGAGACCGGCTCGGTCCCCGGACTGATGCACGTCAGGTTCGGTCACTACCACGTCGGCGACGTGCGGTTCGTGGCCGCGTTCGACGTCGACGCCAAGAAGGTCGGATTCGACCTGGCCGAGGCGATCACCGCGAGCGAGAACAACACCATCAAGATCTGCGACGTTCCGCCGCTCGGCGTGCCGGTGCAGCGCGGGCACACGCTGGACGGCCTCGGCAAGTACTACCGGGAGACGATCGAGGAGTCGGACGCTCCACCCGTGGACGTCGTGGCCGCGCTCCGCGAGGCGCAGGCCGACGTGCTGGTGTGCTACCTGCCGGTCGGCTCGGAGGCCGCGGTGCGGTTCTACGCCCAGTGCGCCCTGGACGCCGGCGTGGCGATGGTCAACGCGTTGCCGGTGTTCATCGCGAGCACCCCGGAGTGGGCGCAGAAATTCATCGACGCCGGGCTGCCGATCGTCGGCGACGACATCAAGAGCCAGGTGGGCGCGACGATCACCCACCGGGTGCTGGCCAAGCTGTTCGAGGACCGCGGCGTCGTGCTGGACCGCACCTACCAGCTGAACGTCGGCGGGAACATGGACTTCAAGAACATGCTCGAGCGGGAGCGGCTGGAGTCCAAGAAGATCTCCAAGACCCAGGCCGTGACCAGCAACCTCAGCCACGACATCGGCAGGCGCAACGTGCACATCGGGCCCAGCGACTACGTGGAGTGGCTGGACGACCGGAAGTGGGCCTACGTCCGGCTGGAGGGCCGCGCGTTCGGTGACGTCCCGCTGAACCTCGAGTACAAGCTGGAGGTCTGGGACTCCCCCAACTCGGCCGGCGTCATCATCGACGCGATCCGCGCCGCCAAGATCGCCAAGGACCGCGGGGTCGGTGGGCCGCTGCTGTCGGCGTCGTCGTACTTCATGAAGTCCCCGCCGGTGCAGTACCCGGACGACGTGGCGCGGGAGAACGTCGAGCGGTTCATCCGCGGCGAGCTCGAGCGCTGAGTTCGCCGGGGCCCCCGGGGACCCTCTCAAGATCACGTAACGGGAGGTGCCGGTCGAGGGCCCCGGGAGGGCCACTTACCCTGGGCCTGGTGTCCCGCCGCTCTTTCGTCGCCGACCTGCGCGTGGTGTTGCGCGGGCGCGACTTCCGGCGGTTGTTCGCCACGCGGCTGGCCTCCCAGGCCGGCGACGGGGCGTTCCAGGTGGGGCTGGCCAGCCTGTTCTTCTTCTCCCCCGAGCGCTCCGCCACCGCCACCGGCGCGGCCGCGGCATTCACGGTCGTGGTGCTGCCGTACACCGTGATCGGGCCGATCGCCGGGGTGCTGCTGGACATCTGGCCCCGCCGGCAGGTGCTGCTGCTGGCCAACGCGGTACGCGCCGCGATGGTCGTCGGGGTCGCGCTGATGGTGCTGGCCGGCGTCGGCGGGGTGCCGCTCTACGCGGTCGTGCTCGCCTGCATCTCGGTGAACCGCTTCTTCCTCGCCGGGCTGGGTGCCGCGCTGCCGCACGTGGTGCCCGCGGGCGAGCTGGTGATGGC
>JBKPQU010000138.1:0-10873 GCA_046734255.1 Actinomycetota bacterium | reverse complement strand
AGCGACGGGAGCCCGAGCCGGTCGAGGGTGAAGCGGCCGCCGAGAGCGACGACGAGCATGAGCAGCGTGGGCGCGAGCAACGGCGCGGTGCGGCGTTTCACGGAGCACCGACCGGGGCCTCGGGGCGCAGCGCGGCGGGCGTCTGGCGACCTGGCACCAACAGCGAGGCGGCGGCGACCGACGCACCGGCCGCGTACCCGATGAGCGAGCCGTACGCCGCCCCGAGCGCCGCGTAGTGCGGGATCAGAATCACGTAGGCGACGAGGCTGACACCGAAACCGACTGCCTCGGCGGTGGAGGCGAGGCCGCTGCGGCGCCGGGCGGTCAGCGCCGAGACCAGAAGCTGTCCGATACCGAACACACCGGCGGCGACGACCAGCGGCCAGACCAGCTCCGGTGCGGAGCGGTACTCCGGGCCGAACAGCGGCACGAGGACGACGAGCATGAGCACGGCCAGCGCCGCCCCGGCGATGACGGCGTAGGCGGCGCCGGCGGCGATGGCCTTGCCGACCCGGAGCTCGCCCTGATCGTGCGCCGCCCGCCAGCGGCCGAGCCGGGCGTCGGCGAGGGAGATCAGCGGCCAGGACAGCAGTTCGGTCATCGTGGCCACGCTGGCGTAGACACCGAGGGCGGCGGTGGAGGCCATCGCCGGTAGCAGAAGCCGGTCCACGCGCAGCATCCCGCTGTTGGCCATCGCCGCGGGCAGCAGGAGCACGCCCTCGCGGCGCGCGGCGCGCCGCAGCAGCGCGGACCGCGGCTCGTCCGGGCCTCGGCCGACGGCGGGGAAGTCCTCGGAGCGCAGCCAGCCGACCAGCAGGATCGCCGCCGGCACCACCCCGGAGATCAGGTAGGCGAACATCCACGTGTTGCTGCTGCTGCCGCCGCGCAGCAGCAGGACGACGATCAGGACGAGCAGGAGGACCTGGCTGCCGATCGTGTAGCGCAGGTACTGGACCTGCCGCCCGGTGGCGATCGCTATCCCCCGGATCGCCCGGACGAAGGCGTTGACGACCGCGAACAGCCCGGCGAGGAGGATGCCCAGGCGCCACGAGCCCAGCCCCGCGCCGGTCGCGTCCACCACCGCGATCAGTCCGAGGCACAGCGCCAGACCGATCAGCGACGGCACCACCAGCAGGCGCAGCAGCCCCCGGGTGACGACGTGCAGCGGAGTCCCGGTGTAGACGGCCGGCGCGCTGCGGTCCAGCCCGAGGATCAGGCCGAGGGAGCTCAGGTAGGCGATCTGCAGCAGCAGCGCCAGCTCACCGCGGCCGGAGGGGTGCAGTGCCCGCGCCGCGAGGATGTTCGCCAGGAACGCCACTCCGGCCACGACGACCTGGCCGGCCAGGAGGGCGGACGACGGGTCCTGACGGAGCCGGACCAGGACGGACCGGCCGAGACCGATCGGATCCCTGGCCCTGGTCGGGTACCTCAGGGCGGCCCTCCGGAGGGATGCCACACCTGTGCCTCGGCGGGCGGGCGACCCATCATCCGGGGCACCAGGGGCTGGGCGTCGGCGGAGTCGGCCGCCGCGGTGGGCTCCACCGTCGACGATTCGCGGCCGACATCCGCCTCAACCGGCGCGACCTTCGAGCGGCCGCGCCGGCTCTCGCCGCGGCGGCGGCGGCCGTGCCGCCCGCGCCGCCAGACGTGGTCCGGCACCATCGTCAGGACGGCACCGAGCAGCCGGGCACCGCTGTCCTCGACCACGTCCAATGCCTCGGTGAGCTCATCACGGTGGGTGACCGCATACCGAACAGCGAGCAGGACGCCGCTGTCCGAGCCCACCGCCATCGTCGCGGCATCCGGGTAGGGCAGCAGCGGGGGCGCGGCGACCAGCACCAGGTCGAAGCTGCTGCGCAGCCGGGCGATGACCTTGACCATGTCCTCGGAGGAGAGCAGCTCCCCGGGTGTGGCGGGCAGGTCACCCGGCGGCAGCACCTGCAGCGGCCGCTCGCCGCCTCCCCAGGGCTGAAGCGCATCCTCGACCGCCACGCCGTCCCGCAGCACCTCGGCCAGGCCGGGACGGGCGCCCAGTCGCACCTGCTGGGAGAACCCGGAATGGCTGGTGTCCGCACCGACCACCACGACCCGCAGGCCGAGGCGGGCCATCGTGATGCCCAGCCCGCAGACCACCGCCATCGTGCCGCGGCCGTTGCGGCAGCCGGCCACGATGACCGACGTCGCCGCGCCGCGCTCGTTCGGGAGCAGGGCCGTTCGCAGGGAGCGGAACGCGTCCCCCCAGGCCTCCGGATCGACCGGTGCCGAGCCGACGGTCCGCAGACGGCGGTCCTCCCGGAGCTGGCTGACCTCGATGATCCTGCTGTCCAGCCCGTCCCGGACCAGGGCCGCGGCGACCCCCACGACCAGCCCGAGGACGATCGCCAAAGCGAGGTTGCGGCCCAGCGTGCTGACCGTCGTCGAGCGCGGCGGCGTGGCCGCTACCACCACCTTGAGGCCCGTCTCGGGTTGGGCGGTCTGGCCTCCCTGCGTGGTGCCGGTCGGCTGCGGGTCGAGCTGGTCGGACAGGTTGATCACCTCGACCGCGGCGGCGCGAGCCACGTCCTGGGCGACGTCCGGCGCCGAGGCCGTTGCGGTGATCCCGAGCAGCAGCGAGGTCTGGTCCGAGGTGGCCGCCAGCATGTTCTGCACGGCGGGGATGTCCTCGTCGAGCTTCAGCTTCGCGACGATCGCCGAGGCCACGCTGTAACTCTTGACGAGCTCCGCGTAGGAGGCCATCTGCTGCGGCACAAGCGATCCGGACACCTCGGCGTTGCCCGGCCTGAGGTACAGCGTCGTCGTCGAGGTGTAGGTTCGCGGTGACAGCAGGGCAAGGGCGGTCACACCGAGCAACGCCACGATCAGCGGGATCAGCAGCGTAACCGCGCGGCGGCGGAGGATGGCGAGGTATTCCCGCAGCTCCATCCGCGCTCACTCCTTCCCTGCGGCGGGCAGCGCCTGGGCGGTGGGCCCAGGGTCCGCAACCCCTTCCTGCAGGGTAAGCGGTGACAGCAAGTCGAGGTCAGCGACCGGGAGCCCCAGCAGCGCTGCTTCGAATCGCTCGAACAGGATATCCCTGGAGAACAG
This sequence comes from Actinomycetota bacterium, assembly GCA_046734255.1. Lineage (GTDB taxonomy): Bacteria > Actinomycetota > Actinomycetes > Actinomycetales > Kineosporiaceae > JBKPQU01. Next base: position 7,789 of record JBKPQU010000138.1, on the reverse strand, counting down.
GCCGGTGGCCAAAGCGCGGGCCGCCCGTCCGGCTGATTCGAGCCACGCTGAGTCACCGAGTCTGGCCGCCAGTACTTCGGCTGCCGCGCCCGGATCCTCGCCGTCGAGCACCACACCCGCCCCGCTGTTGGTCAGCAGATCCGCCTGCCAGCCGCCGTGGTTGATGGCCACCGGTCGCCCGGCGGCGAGCCCGTCGAAGAACTTGTTCGCGGAGTTGACCCACAGCCCCGGCAGCGGCACGACCACGCTGGTCGTGATCGTCGCCGCCTCGAGCACCGCCGGAACCTGGTCCTTGGGGATCCCGGGTTCGATGAACAACGTGCGGCCCAGGACACCGAGCCGTTCTGCCAGAGCGGTCACCTGCTGGCGGGTCTTGCCCTCACCGAGCAGCAGGAAGCGCACGTCCGGTTCCCGATCGCGCATGTGGGCCGCCACCCGAACGAGATAGTCGACCCCGTTGACCACGCCGAAAGTGCCCGCGTACACCACGAGCGGGTGGTCGCCGAGCCAGGGCCGGTCCGCGCGGAAGGCCTGCGCCGCAGCGGCGGAGGCGCCGAAAAGGTCCACGTCGCAGGCGTTCGGCACCACAGTGATCCTCTGCCGCGGGTAGCCGTGCGCCGCAACGCCGTCGGCCATCCCGGGCGAGAGCGCGATCACGCGGTCGGCGTTGCGATAAGCGGTCTCGGCCAGCCGCAGCGCCGCCCACCGGGTGACAGGGTGGTGCAGCGCGCCGATCTCGATCGGCAGCTCCGGCCACAGGTCGCGCACCTCGAAGACGAAGGCCACCCGGCGCAGCTTCGCGGCGATGATCCCGGGGATGGCGACGGTCAGTGGCGTGCTGGTGGCCAGGACGACGTCCGGGTGGACCCGAGTGGCCCGTGTGCTCGCGCCCACCGCGAACTGCACGAACGAAGCGATCCGTCGCCGGTACGACATGGCGTTGGAGTACGGGACCGGCATCCGGTGCACGTGGACACCGTCGTGCACACTCTCCCGCCACCGCACCCCGGAGTGGCGGGCGCCGGTGTCCGTGGTGATGACGTGAACCTCGTGGCCCCGCTCGACCAGGCGCCGGGCGAGCTCGTACGAGCGCGTGCCGCCGGGCATCTCCCTGGTCGTGTAGTACTGGTGGATGTAGGCGATCCGCATGCGCGTCAGCGCTCTCCCTCCTCAAGCGTGCGGTGAGCGCCCTGCATCGCAGGCAGTGCCTCGTCCGGCGGTGACCCGGTGAACCATGGTGCGGTCGCGTGCCCGTCGGCGCTGACCCCGCCGCGCTGCACGACCCGGACGGCGGTCAGTGCGAGGATCTTCACGTCGCCGAGCGTGCTGCGGCTGCCGACGTAGTAGGTGTCGTAGGCGAACTTGTCCTCCCAGCTCAGCCCGTTGCGACCGCGCACCTGCGCCAGGCCCGTGATCCCCGGTCGAACGAGCAGCCGGCGGGCCTGTTCCGGACTGTACAGCGGGATGTAGTCGAGGTAGAGCGGGCGCGGTCCGACCAGTGACATGTCCCCGCGCAGCACATTCACCAGCTGCGGCAGCTCGTCGAGGCTCCAGCCGCGGAGGAACTCGCCGAGGCGGGTGAGCCGCTCGGCGTCGTCCAGCGGGCGCCCGTCCGGGCCGGTCGCCTCGAGCATCGTCCGGAACTTGAGCATCCGGAACGGCCTTCCGTCGATGCCGGCCCGCACCTGTCGGAAGAGGACGGGCCTGCCCATGCGGGCCCGGACGGCGATCGCGACCGCGAGGATCAGCGGGGACAGCAGGACCAGCAGCACCACTGCGACCAGGATGTCGCGCGCCCGGGCCAGCACCGCGTAGCCCGGCCGGGCAGCGACGGAGGAGCGGCGCGGCCTCATGCGCTCACCCGCCGGGAACCGCGGCCTGCCAGGGAGAGCACGCCCTCGACGACCCGGTCCCGCTCGGCCGGTGCGAGGCTGGAACCGCTCGGGAGGGACAGGCCACGGGCGAACAGATCGTCGCTGACTCGGCCTCCGACCACGCGGCGGTCGGCGTAGACCGGCTGGCGGTGCATGGGCTTCCAGGTCGGGCGCGCCTCGATCCCGAGTTCGGCCAGCCGCAGCCGGATCTGCTCCGGAGTGGCCCCGAACTCCGAGGCGTCGACCAGCATGCAGGAGAGCCAGCAGTTCGACGTGCCGTAGCCGGCCATCGGCATCATCGTCAGCCCGGGCACGCCGGCGAACGCCTGGGCGTAGAACGCGTAGTGGCCCCGCCTCGTCGCGACCCGGCGACCGAGCGTGCGCAGCTGGGCGCGACCGATCGCGGCCAGCAGGTTGCTCAACCGGTAGTTGTAGCCGGCCTCGCGGTGCTCGTAGTGCGGCACCGGATCTCGCGCCTGGGTCGCCAGGTACCGGGCCCGATGGGCCGTGGCGGCCTGGGCCGTCAGCAGCATCCCACCGCCTCCGGTTGTGATGATCTTGTTTCCGTTGAACGAGACCACGGCGATCTCGCCCAGCGAGCCGGCCATCCTGCCGCGGTACGTCGAGCCGAGCGCCTCGGCGGCGTCCTCGATCAGCACGACCCCGTACTCGGCGCAGAACCGCCGCAGCGTGTCGTAGTCCGCGCACTGCCCGTAGATGTCCACTGCGACGAGCGCGGCGGGAGGGCGCCCTCGCCGGACGCTGCTCGCCAGCTCCTCGGCAACGAGGTAGGGGTCGATCGTCCACGTGGCGGAGTCGCTGTCGACGAACACCGGTTCGGCCCCCAGATGGACGACCGGGTTCGCGGAGGCGGCGAAGGTGAACGAGGGGACGAGCACCGTGTCCCCCGGTCCCACGCCGGCCAGCTGAAGGCTCAGGTGGAGTGCGGCGGTGCCGCTGGACATCGCGACGGCATGCGCCGCTCCGACGACCTCCGCCACCTCCTGCTCGAACGCGGGCAGGTCCGGTCCTGCCGGGGCCACCCAGTTGCTGTCGAAGGCGGCCACCAGCGCCGCCCGCTCCTCGGGGCCGACATCGGGCGGAGACAGCCAGACCTGCGCTCCCGGCGACGGTGCGGGCGTCGGCTCTGCCGTCATGCCCGCACCGTCCCGTCGTCGGCCCGCCGGCCTGGCATCGTGCGGCGCTCGATCCGGATCGTGGTCATCTCCGGCTCAAGCAGCAGCGACGGCTCGTCGTCCACGGCGTGCGCCAGGTCGCGCATCCGGGTGACCAGCTCGTCCTCCGGCAGGACCGACCGGACCAGCTCGACCAGCCGACGATCGGCCGGATCCAGCGGCGGGACAGGCACCTGCGAGATCAGGCTGTGGATCGGGCGGACATCCTGCTCACCGTCGCCGAGCAGCGCCTCGTGCAGCTTCTCCCCGGAGCGCAGCCCGGTGAAGCGCAGCTCCACCGGTGCAGGCGAGGCGCTGATCAGCTGCCGCGCGAGGTCGGCGATGCGCACCGGCCGCCCCATGTCCAGCACGAGCACCTCACCAGGCCGGCCGATCGCACCGCTCTGGATCACGAGGCGCACAGCCTCCTCGACCGTCATGAAGTACCGGGTGACGTCCGGGTGTGTGACGGTGACCGGCCCGCCGTGGCGGATCTGCTCCTGGAAGGTGGTCAGCACCGAACCGCGGCTGCCGAGCACGTTGCCGAACCGGACGCTGAGCGGGACCCCGGAGTGGCGTCCGGCGGACCAGGCGGTCAGCCGCTCGGCGATCCGCTTGGAGTACCCCAGCACGCTGACCGGGTCCGCCGCCTTGTCGGTGGAGACGTTGACGAACCGCTCCACCCCGGCGTTCATCGCGGCCTGCAGGACGTTCAGCGTGCCCAGCACGTTGGTCTTGACGGCCTCCGAGGGATGCATCTGCAACAGCGGCAGGTGCTTGAGCGCGGCGGTGTGGAAGACCACCTGAGGCCGGTGCTCGGCGAAGATCGCGGCCAGCCGGTCGGGATCGCGGATGTCGGCCACGACCAGCGCGCGGCTGTCGAGCAGCGCGTGCCCCTCGAGCGAGAGCTGGACGGCGTGCAGGGCCGACTCGTCCCGGTCGAGCATGATCAGCTGCGCCGGGGCGAAGCGGTGGACCTGGCGGCACAGCTCGGACCCGATCGACCCGCCGGCGCCGGTGATAAGCACCCGGTGCCCGGTCAGGTATCCGGCGATCGTCTCGATGTCGATCTCGGTCTCGCGCCGGCCGAGCAGGTCGGCGCGGGTCACCGGCCGCACGTCGGTGACCGACACCGTGTCGGTCAGCATCTCGGTCAGCGAGGGCAGCAGCTTCACCGTCACGCCGGCGGCCCGGGCGCGGATCACCACATCGCGCACCAGCGTGGCCGGCGCCCCGGGGATGGCGATCACCACCGCGCGGGCGTCCTCCGCCGCGACCACGTCCGCCAGGTGGCGGCGGGTGCCGCGCACCGGGATACCGCAGATCCGCAGCCGGGACTTGCGGAGGTCGTCGTCGAGCAGGGCGACCGGCAGGTAGGGGCTGGTCGGCGTCCGCAGCATCGCCTGGACGAGCTCGTTGCCCGCGCTGCCGGCCCCGAAGACCACCACCCGGGTCGCGTGATCGGCCGACGGACGCAGCCTGCGCTCGTGGACCCAGCGCATCGCGTACCGGAACGAGGACTGGATCAGCAGGGCGAACGCCCCCGCGCCGAGCGCCGCGCTGAGCGGGACGAGCCTCGGCCCGAGGACGTCCACGGCCACGATGCACACCGTGGTGCTCCCGACGACCAGGCCGAGGCCCGACATCTCGTCGAAGCTGCCGGTACGCCATCGCCCGGTGTACAGGCCGTGCCGCACTCCGAGTGCCGCCTGCGCGGCCGCCGCCGCCAGCACCATCAGGACGACGCCGCGCAGCCAGAACGGCGGCAGGCTCAGCTCGTAACGCAGGAACGTGGCGAGTGGGATGGCCATCGCCCAGGCCAGGGCATCCAGCGGCAGCACGAACGCCGCGGGCTGGCTGCTCCTGCGCGCCTCGAAGCTCATTGCCTCCGGCAACGGTTCGCTCGCCGACACATCGGCCGAACGACCCTTCCCTTCCCCCCGTCGACGCAGCCCATGGTGCAGCCGTCCACGCATCGCCCCCCCAACCGGGACATGCCCGTCCTCACAGGACAGGCCTCAACGGCCGGACTCTCCCCGTCGCCGGCCACGACAAGACACCCCCACGGAGCCCGACCCCCCCGGCCGGCCCACGCCAGAGCTTGCCACATGCGTAATGAATGGGTCTCGCACGTGACGGTAGTGACGATACGCGTCGCATCCGGCTTCGGGGCTCCATTCCGGAAATCGACGATTGACACCGGTGCCCTGAATTCACTCAGAGTCAACGATCATAGGGGCATTCCGTCGTTTCGTTCCAACTGTGGACCACCCAGCGTCACGAATATGTCACCACTGGGAGCACGGTGTTGGCAGACCCGTAGGGTGACCGGCATGCCGATGGCCGAGGATCCGGCGTCCGGTCTGCCGGGTTTGCCCGGGGCGTCATCCACAGCGGGTAGCGGGCCGGTCGTGCCTCCGCTACTCGCCGGGCTGCTGGACGATGCGGCCGCCCTGCCGCCGCACGCGGATGTCGCCGGCGTCCTGGCGGCCCACCGGAAGCACCTCGCCGGCCGCGATCGGGAACTTCTCGGGCCGCTGCTGGTGCCGGCGCGCGCGGTCGAGGAGGTGCGGTCGCGGCTGGAGCCGCGCGACCACGCGCTGCGGATCGTCCTGGTCGGAACGGCGCCGGAGCCGCTCCCGGAGTTGCGCGAGGCGGTCGCCGCCCTCGCCGGGGAGGACCGGGTCGAGGTCGCCGGCGTCGTGGCGCCCCTGCCGGCCGGCGAGGCGGGCTCCGCGGCGCGGGAGACCCTCGAGGCTCTGACCTTCTCCGTCCCCGCGTGGATCGACGTCTCCGGGACGCCGCAGTGGCAGGCGGCGCTCGACGTCCTGGCCGCGGACGGCGCGGAGAACGCGGCGTTCCGCGCCGCGGGTCCGCAGCCCGGGCAGATCGCCGACGACGACCACCTGGCTCGCTTCCTGCGCGACGCGGTCGACCGCGACCTGCAGTTCACGATGACGGGCGGCCTGTGCCACGCGGTGCGCGGGCGGGACCCGGACACAGCGGCCGAGCACCACGGCGTCCTCAACCTCCTGTGCGCGGTCCGGGCGGCGCTCAACGGCGCGGAGGTCCCGGAGGTGCGCGAGGTGATCGCCGAGCAGCGCCCCGAGCCGCTGGCGTCGGCCGCACGACGGATGAGCGACGCCGACGCCGCCGTGGTCAGGGCCTTCCTCGGCTCGGTCGCCTGCGGATCGGTGTCCACCGCGGTGGACGAGCTGAGCGCCCTGGGCCTCTACCTGCCGCAGTGATCATGCGCTGAGGCAGACTCGGGTGGGTGAGCCCGGATGCACGCGACCCCCTGAGCCTGGCCGACGACGCCCCCCTGCTCGACGGCTGGCTGCGCACCATGCGCGCGGTGGACGCCGGCACCCGGCTGCCGTTCACCGTGCCCGGTCACAAGTCGCGCACCGACCTCGTCGGCGACGTGGTCGTCGGTGACCTGCCGATGTTCGGCGGGGTGGACACGATCAAGGGTGCGCCGGCGCTGCTGGCCGAGGCCGAGCGGCGGGCGGCCACGTTGTGGGGCGCGGACTGGTGCCGGTTCTCCGTCGGCGGTTCCACCCACGGCAACCAGGCCCTCGCGCTCGCGGTCGCCTCGCCCGGCCGCGAGGTGGTGGTCTCCCGCACCCTGCACCGCTCGATGCTGCTCGGCCTGGTGCTGGCCGGGCTGCATCCGGTCTGGGTGCGCCCTGACGTCGACCCCGTGACCGGCCTGCCGACCTCGGTGCCGGTGGCGGCGCTCCGGCAGGCCCTGGCCGTGCATCCGGGGGCGGCCGCGGTGTTCCTCGGCGATCCCTCCTACGTCGGCACCGTCGGCGACCTCACGGGGCAGGCCGCCGCCGTGCACGAGGCCGGCGTCCCGCTGATCGTGGACGCGGCCTGGGCGGCGCACTTCGGCTTCCACCCCGGACTGCCGCCCCACGCGCTGGCCGCCGGCGCGGACGCGATGGTGGTCAGCGCGCACAAGGCGCTGCCGGCGTACACCCAGGCGGCGGTCGTCCTGGCCCGCATCCGCCCGTCCGGGCTGCTCGACCCCGACCGGCTGGAGCGCGCCTTCGAAGCGGGCAACACGACCAGCCCGGCCGGATCGGTGCTCGCCAGCATCGACGCCGCCCGGGTGCTGCTGGACCGGCACGGCCAGGCCCTGTCCGAGCGGCTGCTCGCCGCGGTGGCCAAGGCGCGGGACCGCCTGCGCGAGGTGGACGGGATCGCCGTCCTCGAGGGACCCGGCGTCGACCCCTCCAAGCTCGTCGTGCTGCTGCCGGGCACCGGCGCGCACGGCCACGCGGTGGAGGCGGACCTCATCGCGGCCGGGATGCCGGTGGAGATGGCCGACCGGGACACCGTGGTCGCGATGGTGACGCTGGCCGATGACACGGCCACCACCTCCCGCCTGGCCGAGGAGATCATCGCGTCGGTGCACCGGCACCGCGGCCCTCCCCGCCCTGTGCTGCCCGCGGCCTCGTGGACGGTCGAGCCGGACGTCGTCATGCCGCCTCGGGAGGCGTTCTTCGCCGGCCACGAGACGGTCCGCGCGGAGGCGGCGGTGGGACGGGTCAGCGCGGAGCTCGTGGCGCCGTACCCGCCGGGGGTTCCGGTGCTGGCCCCCGGGGAGCGGATCCACCGCGAGGCGCTGGGGGCTCTGCGGGCGGCGGCCGCAGACGGGGTGCGGATCGCCTACGCAGCCGACCCCGGCCTGGCCACCCTCCAGGTGGTTCGCTGATCGGGTGACCCCTCACC
>JBKPQU010000137.1:0-4028 GCA_046734255.1 Actinomycetota bacterium | reverse complement strand
GCCGACCACGCCCGACGACTCGGCCACCAACTCCGGCTGCGCTGGGAAGACCCGCAGGACCGCAACCCCGACCAGGACGACGGAAGACCACCAGGCGACGCCGCCTGACCGGACCGTGATCTCTTGTCGGGAACCGCTGGACGAGCGGGGCGGCGACCGGTCCTTCTAGGGTGGGCCGATGGAGTATCGCGCGCTTGGCAGGTCTGGTCTTCGGGTCTCGGTTCTCACGATGGGCACGATGACGTTCGGCGGCACGGGATCGTTCGCCAACGTCGGGTCCACCGCGCTGGAGGAGGCCCGGCGCCAGGTGGACCAGTGCCTGGACGCCGGCGTCAACCTCTTCGACACCGCGGACGTCTACTCCGGCGGGCTGTCCGAGGAGATCCTCGGCAAGGCACTGAACGGACGCCGGGACGAGGTGCTGATCGCCACCAAGGTCCGGATGCCGATGGGGTCCGGCCCCAACGACGCCGGGCTCTCCCTGCACCACATCATCTCCGGCTGCGAGGCGAGCCTTCGCCGGCTGGGCACCGATCACATCGACCTCTACCAGGTGCACGAGTGGGACGGCGCCACCCCGCTGGAGGAGACGCTGGAGGCGCTGGACCGGCTGGTCCGCTCCGGCAAGGTGCGCTACGTCGGGTGCTCCAACTACGCCGGGTGGCATCTGATGAAGGCGCTGGGCATCGCCGACCGATACGGCCTGCCGCGGTTCGTCAGCCAGCAGATCCACTACACGCTGCAGGCCCGGGAGGCCGAGTACGAACTGATCCCTGCGGCGGTCGACCAGGGTCTGGGCGTGCTGGTGTGGAGCCCGCTGGCCGGTGGCCTGCTATCCGGCAAGTACCGCCGCGACGTCGAGCCGCCCGCCGGATCCCGCCAGCTCACCGACTGGGGCGAGCCGCCGGTGCGCCACCCGGAGCGGTTGCACGACATCGTCGAGGTCCTCGTGAGCGTCGGTGAGGAGCACGGCGTCTCCGCCGCCCAGGTCGCGCTGGCCTACCTGCTCGGCAGGCCGGCGGTGACCTCTCTGATCATCGGTGCGAAGACGCAGGAGCAGTTCGCCGACAACCTCGCCGCCGCCGACCTGACGCTGACCGAGCAGCAGCGGCAAAGGCTGGACGAGGTCAGCGCGCCGCCGCTGCTGTACCCGTACTGGCACCAGGCGAAGACCGCGCGAGACCGGTTGTCGCCGGCCGACCTCACGTTGCTGGGCCCGCACCTGTAGACGTCGCTACCGCGTCGCTACCGCGGTGGCTGCGGCGGTGGTTGCCATTCAGGAAGCCATGTCGACGAAGCGGGAGTAGTGACCCTGGAAAGCCACGGTGATCGTATCCGTGGGGCCGTTGCGGTGCTTGGCGACGATGAAGTCCGCCTCCCCGGCGCGGGGGCTCTCCCGCTCGTACATGTCCTCACGGTGCAGGAGGATCACCATGTCGGCGTCCTGCTCGATCGAGCCTGACTCGCGGAGGTCCGACATCTGCGGGCGCTTGTCGGTGCGCTGCTCCGGGCCGCGGTTCAGCTGGCTGATCGCGATCACCGGGACCTCGAGCTCCTTGGCCAGCAGCTTGAGCGCCCGGGAGAACTCGCTGACCTCCTGCTGGCGGCTCTCCACCTTCTTGCCGGAGGTCATCAGCTGCAGGTAGTCCACGACGACCAGCTTCAGCGCGTGCCGCTGCTTCAGCCGTCGGCACTTGGCCCGGATCTCCATCAGGGACATGTTCGGGCTGTCGTCGACGAACAGCGGGGCCTCACTGACCTCGCCCATCGTGCGCGCGAGGCGGGTCCAGTCCTCCTCGCGCATCGTGCCCTTGCGCATGTGCTGCAGCGGGATCCGGGCCTCGGCGGAGAGCAGCCGCATGGTGATCTCGGTCCGGCTCATCTCCAAGCTGAAGATCACCGAGGCGAGTGAATGCCTGATCGAGGCCGAGCGGGCGATGTCCAGGCCCATCGTCGACTTGCCGACCGCCGGACGCGCGGCGATCACGATCATCTGGCCGGGGTGCAGCCCGTTGGTCAGCGCGTCGAGGTCGGCGAAGCCGGTGGGCACGCCGGTGAGCCCGTCGCTGCGGTGGCTGGAGGCCTCGATCTCGTCGATGGTGCCTTCGATGATCTCCGCAAGGGGCAGGTAGTCCTCGCTGGTGCGCCGCTCGGTGACGGCGTACACCTCCGCCTGGGCCGCGTTGACGATGTCGTCGACGTCGCCGCCGCCCTGCCCGTCACTGCCGGAGTACCCGAGCTGGACGATCCGGGTCCCGGCCTCGACCAGGCGGCGCAGCACCGCCCGCTCCCGCACGATCCGCGCGTAGTACCCGGCGTTGGCCGCGGTCGGCACCGAGGAGATCAGCGTGTGCAGGTACGCCGGGCCGCCCGCCCGGCCCAGCTCGCCGCGCTTGGTCAGCTCCGCGGAGACCGTGACCGCGTCGGCCGGCTCGCCCCGGCCGTACAGGTCGAGGATGGCCTCGAACACGAGCTCGTGCGCCGGGCGGTAGAAGTCGTTGCCGCGCAGCACCTCGACGACGTCGGCGATCGCGTCCTTGGACAGCATCATGCCGCCGAGCACGCTCTGCTCCGCCGCGAGGTCCTGGGGTGGCCTGCGGCCGAAGTCCTCCGACGGCGCGCCGCCGGGTGCATCGAGGTCGACGACCGACAACCCCCCGGCCTCCCCTCTCCCGCGACCGGTCCTGCCTTGGCCCCGGACCCGCCCCACGTGATCCGGACCGATCCCTGGTTACCAGCCGGTACCGACAGGTCCGTGTCCTCGGCTGCACAGCCGTCACTTTGCGTCGAGGTTAGCAACGCTGAGTGAGAGGGTGAGCTCCGGGCCGGTCGGATCGGATGGCCGCCGACCGAACGCTAGAAGGGGTGCGGGTCGCCGCTCAACGCCCCCTGTGCACCAGGGTGGGGGCAACCATGTTGAGGCCGGTGGATAAGCGCGGCAGGTTGTCCACAGGGTGTGGAGAAGTTTGTGGACCGGGAACCGGCTTCACCCCGCCGCAGGCCCGTGACCGGCGACGACGGCGTCCACTGCCTGTGGACGAGAGAAACTTTTCCGAACACGCAGGCAACCGTCTGCCGACCCTGGGGCAAACCGCGGATTTCGTTGTCGACAACCGGGTGACTGGCACCATGTTCGTCGTCGGTCGCCGCGACGATCCCCCGCAAGCGGGGGGACCCCCACCCCGCAAGCGGGGGGACCCCCCACCCTGCAAGCGGGGGACCCCCAGTGGGGAGTCACACCGGAAGGGAGCGCCGGGTGGGGCCCTCCCGGGCACGGTTGCAGGGCCTCGACCGGCAGATCCTCCACCTGGCGGTCCCGGCGCTCGGGGCATTGGTCGCCGAGCCCCTGTTCCTTGTCGCGGACTCCCTCATCGTCGGCCGGCTGGGCACCGCGCCGCTGGCCGGGCTGGGGATCGCCGGGAGCCTGCTCGCCACGACCGTCGGGCTGTTCATCTTCCTGGCCTTCGGCGCCACCGCGACCGTTGCCCGGCGTTCCGGGGCGGGAGACATCCCGGGAGCCCTGGCCACGGGCGTGGACGGGCTGTGGCTGGCGGTGGGGCTGGGCGGGCTGGCCGCGGTGGCCGGCTGGCTCCTCGCCGACCGGCTGATCGGCGCCTTCGGTGCCGCGCCGGAGGTCGCGGAGCAGGCGGAGATCTACCTCCGCCTGGCCGTGCTCGGGCTGCCCGGGATGCTCGTCGTGCTGGCCGCGGTCGGGGTGTTGCGCGGCCTCAGGGACACCCGCACGCCGCTTCTCGTGGCCGGTACGGGCGCCGTGGTCAACGTCGGGTTGAACCTGCTGCTCGTGCACGGCGTCGGGTGGGGCATCGCCGGCTCGGCGATCGGCACCGCGCTGACCCAGACCGGGATGGCGGTGGCGGTCGCCGTCGTGGTCGTGCGGGGCGCGCGGCGGTACGGGACGCCGCTGCGACCGCACCTTCGGGGCGTGCGGGCGGCCTGGCGGGCCGGGATGCCGCTGCTCGCGCGCACGGTCAGCCTGCGCGCGGCGCTGCTGCTGACCACGTACGTGG
>JBKPQU010000136.1:0-4495 GCA_046734255.1 Actinomycetota bacterium | reverse complement strand
CGAACTCCGCCGGGCAGGCGGCGCTGTTCTTCGCCCAGGTGGCCAAGTCGGTGACACTCGTCGTCCGGGGGGATGCCCTGGAGCGCGGGATGTCGTACTACCTGATCGAGCAGCTGCTCAAGGTCCCCAACGTCTCGGTGCGGCTCTGCACGGTCGTGGAGGAGGCCCAGGGCGACGGGCATTTGGAGGCCTTGAGCCTGCTTCACCTGCCCTCCGGCATGCGGGAATGCCTCGACGCCAGCCACATGTTTGTCTTTATTGGCGCACAGCCGCGGACCGAGTGGCTGACCGGCGTCCTGGACCGGGACGAGCGGGGTTTTCTGCTCACCGGACCGGATCTGATCGTCGACGGCCGCCGTCCCCGCGGTTGGCCATACGACCGGGACCCGTGGCCGCTGGAGTCCAGCGTTCCCGGGGTCTTCGTGGCCGGGGACGTGCGCGCCGACTCGGTGAAACGGGTCGCCTCGGCAGTTGGAGAGGGCGCGATGGCCGTAACGCTGGTGCACCGTTACCTGGGGTCGCCATGACTGTGATGGATGTTGCCGGCCGGCTCAGGCCGGACGAGCTGCGCAAGCTGTTCCTGTTCGAGAGCCTCTCCGACGAGCAGTTGGAGTGGCTGGCCGAGCACGGCTGGGTGGCCGAGATGCCGGCCGGGTCGACCGTGTTCCAGGAGGGCACCCCGGCGGAGGCGCTCATGGTCCTGCTGTCCGGCACGGTCTCGATGAGCCGCCGGGTCGGGCAGGACGACGTCGAGACCACCCGCACCGACCAGGTCGGCGCGTACGCCGGCGCCATGCAGTCCTATCTGGAGGACCGGCAGCAGGAGTACACGGCAACGGTGCGCGTGATCAGCGACGCCCGGTTGTTCATCCTCAGCGCCGAGGACTTCGCGTGGGCGATGCGCACGTGGTTCCCGATGGCGATCCACCTGCTCGAGGGTCTCTTCTTCGGCATGCGCAACTCCCAGTACATCGTCGGGCAGCGGCAGCAGCTGCTCGCCCTGGGTGCCCTGTCCGCCGGCCTGACCCACGAGCTGAACAACCCGGCCGCGGCCGCCGTGCGGGCGACCTCCTCCCTGCGGGACCGGGTCGCGGGAATGCGCCACAAGCTGGCGATGCTCGCACACGACGAGCTCGACAAGCGGCTGCTGGAGTTGCTCGTCGACGTCCAGGAGGAGGCCGTGCAGGGGGTGGCCGAGGCGCCGAAGCTGTCCGCGCTGGAGGAGTCCGAGCGCGAGGACGAGATCCGGGACTGGCTGGACGACCAGGGGGTGCCGAACGGCTGGGAGCTGGCCCCGATCTTCACGGCGGCGGGAACCACCCCCGAGTTCCTGGAGAAGGTGGCCGACGGAGCCCCTGACGACCTGCTCGAGGGCGCGCTGCGCTGGCTGGCCTACGCGCTGGAGACCGAGCTGCTGATCGGGGAGATCACCGACTCGGTCACGCGGATCTCCTCCCTCGTGGCGGCCGCGAAGCAGTACTCGAACATGGACCGCTCGCCACACGAGCGCGCGGACATCCACCTCGGGCTGAAGAGCACCCTGGTGATGTTGAGCAGCAAGCTCGAGCACGTCGAGGTGGTCAAGGACTTCGACCGGTCGATCCCGCCGGTCCCGATCTACGTCGGCGAGCTCAACCAGGTGTGGACCAACCTGATCGACAACGCCGTCCAGGCTATGGACGGGCACGGCACGCTCACCGTGCGGACCCGGCTGGACGGCGACCGGGTCCGGGTGGAGATCGGTGACACCGGACCCGGCATCCCGGAGAGCCTGCGGCAGCGCATCTTCGAGCCGTTCTTCACCACCAAGCCGATCGGCCAGGGCACCGGTCTCGGGCTGGACATCTCCTACCGGATCGTGGTCGGCCGCCACGGCGGGGACCTGACCGTTGAGTCCGAGCCGGGCGACACCCGGTTCATCGTGTGTCTTCCGCTGACGGAGCGCGCCCAGGCCTGATCCCTTCCGCCCGCCCTTCGCCGACGCCCCCGATGTATCAGGGCGCGCCGCCGGACGACTTCTGCGGTGATGTCGGTGGCGAGCTTCGCGGGGTGCACCTGGTGGAGGAGGTAGGCCCGGGAGTCCACCGCCTCACCCTAAGCGCCTGCCCCCACTTCACTGCCCACGGCGTGACACCGTGGGCATAGGAATGCCGCAGTGTCACGCCGTGGGGATCAAGGGGGCCGTCATCATGGGTGCGATCTCCCAGCAGGCGATCAGGCGTCGACAGGGCGCGGGGGAGGCTGGCCGGGACGGCGAGGTGCGACTTACCGTGGGTACGTGGCCGAGTGGCTGAGCATCGAGGTCTTCGACGGTGCGTTCCCCGCGACGCTGTGGCGGAACGCGCACGGCGAGGCCCTGGTCGAGGCCGCGCTCACCAACGGGGCCATGAACTGGGAATGGCACCAGCATCGCTGGGGGGTCGTGCTCGAGATCGCCTTCACGGAGGAGGACCGGCGCGAGGCCTTCCGCAGCCTGCCCGCCGTCCGGGCGGCGCTGGACGCCGTCCCCGACCCGGTCAGCGGACTCCTCGTCTACCCGGGCCGCGGCGGTGGCTCGGGCGCGGGTGTGCCACGGCGGCCGAGGCCCGCCCCCATCGCCGGTGCGGCCGCGCTGCCCGAGCCGCCGCCGGAGCCACTGATCGAGCTCTCCGCGGTACCGATCGCCGGGTAGGGCCGTCCGGGGCTCAGCTGCCGCCGGGTCCCCGGTAGGGCAGGCCGCCGACCTTGCCCAGCGCGTCCATCGTCTCCTCGATCGTGAGCAGCTTGGTCGTGGACACATCGGAGAAGGCGCCACTGGCGGCGACCCTGACCACGACCGCGGTGGCCACCACGTCGTCCGGAGCCTGGAAGAGGACGTACCCGTCGGTCTCCCCGAACGCGTACCAGTAGCCGTCCAGCCGCCCACCCGCGGCCTCGATCATCGGCGCGACCACCTTCCGCCGATCCTCGGGATTCGCGAGCAGTCGGGCCCACGTGTCAGCGGTCTGCTTGAACGACACCAGGTACGTCCCCATCGATCCCACCCCTTTTGTCTGGACACCCGTCGACTCAACGGGTGGCCACTGCAGGTCGGCGCGCAATGTACTACCGGCGGGCGATGACGGACGCGCGGTGCGTCGTTACGCTGACCCGCCATGAGCAACCAGGCGGACATCTCAGCAAACAGGCCGCGAGACGGTGCATTCGGGGTCGTGATGCGCGGGTACGACCGGCGTGAGGTCGATGAGTTCGTCGCCCGGTCCCGTCACCAGGTCCGAGATCTCGGCGAGCGGCTGGCCCGGGCGCTCAACGACGTCGAGGCCTCGCGTGCGGAGGTGGACGAGCTCCGGATACAGCTGGCCACCAACCGCCCGGTGCACGAGGAGCTCAGCGAGCGGCTGGCCGCGATCCTCCGGCTGGCCGACGAGGAGGCGGCGCAGAAGCGCGCGCTCGCCGACGACACGGTCACCCAGATCCGGGCCATCGCCGAGCAGGACGCCCAGCGGCTGGTCGGCGAGGCCGGCGAGGAGGCGCAGCGGACGGTCACGCTGGCCCGCGAGGAGGCCGAGCGGATCATCACGGCTGCGCAGGAACGGGCGGACCGGGAGGTGGCCGCGGCTCGTGACGAGGCCGAGCGGGCACTGACCAGCTCCCGCGGCGAGGCGGAGCGGACGCTGACCAGCGCCCAGGAGCGCGCCTCCTACCTGCTCGGTGACGCCGAGCGCCGGGCCGCGGCGGTCAACCTCAGTGCCGGACAGCGTCTGGAGTCCATGACCCAGACGCACACGCACACCGTCGGCCGGCTCTCGGAGATCCACGGCCTGCTGTCCGGCGTGCTGGCGGACGAGTCACGGCAGGGCAGCCTGGCGGACGACGTCGAGGCGCTGATCGACTCCGGCGAGCCGCTGCCCGTCGATCCGGATGCCGTCGACGAGGACGAGTTCGCCGCCGCCGTCCCCGACGGCGCTTCCGCGCGCGACGTCCCGCCCGAGCCGGAGGCGATCGACGAGGCGGCTCCGGAGGAGTCACAGCAGGAATCGCCGCAGGAGGCCGCTCAGGAGGCGGTGCAGGAAGAGCTGCCCGAGCCGGACGCCGACGGGAAGCGCACCATCGACCTCACCGACGACCGCCAGGACTCCCCGGTCACGGGAAGCCAGCGGTAACCGGATCAAGCCAGACGAAGGGGGCGACAGGCACGGTCCCGGCGCGATAGCGTCGCAGACCGTGCGGGTCGGCGTCACGGACGGTGCCGGGGTCGTTCCGTTGCGCGTGCGTGAGTCACGCACGGACGTGACCCGCCCGATCCGGCTCCCTCGGCCTCGGCGGCTGGTGCTCGGGGAGAACATGCGGCCGCTGCGAGCACGGATCCGCGCCCTGCTGGAGCAGGCCGGCTGGGACGTCGTCGCCGAGGTCGCCAACGCCGAGCAGGCCGTGGCGGTCGTGGCCTCCGCCACCGAGGCCGGTCTCGCGCCCGACGTCGTCCTGGTCGACGTGCGCATCCCGGGCGGTGGCATCC
>JBKPQU010000135.1:0-4781 GCA_046734255.1 Actinomycetota bacterium | reverse complement strand
TCACCAGCGGGTCTCGCCCGTCACCGGCCCGTGCGGTCGGCCCCGATGCTACCGGGAAGCGCGGAAGCGGTCCCGATCATCGCGGGATCGCCGCACACAGAGGCGCTGCGCGGCCGCCGGACGGAAAGACACCGGGCCCCCTGCCGACGCGAGAGCCCCGTTGCGGCAATAATGTGGCGCGTGGCCACGGCATCCGCGGTTCAGACCTCGCAGGCCCACGCCGGTGTGAACCGGCCGAACCTGGTTCAGGTGGGCACGATCGTCTGGCTCGCCAGCGAACTGATGTTCTTCGCCGGCCTGTTCGCGATGTACTTCACGATCCGCTCGGTGCTGCCCGAGCTGTGGGTGACCCAACCGGCGAAGCTGAACATCCCGTTCTCCCTGGCCAACACGATTAACCTCGTGCTCAGCTCGGTCTGGTGCCAGATGGGTGTCTTCGCCGCGGAGCGGTTCCAGCCGTCCCGCCTCGGGCCCTGGTGGACGCCCTGGACCCGCGAGCACGGCCTGCGCAACTGGGGGATGCGCGAGTGGTACGTCCTCACCTACATCGCGGGGTCGCTGTTCGTCGCCGGGCAGATCTACGAGTACGCCAAGCTGATCAACGAGCACCTGTCGATCGCGTCCAGCCCGTACGGATCGGTGTTCTACCTGGCCACGGGCTTCCACGGCATGCACGTGACCGGCGGGCTGTTCGCGTTCCTGTTCATCATCGGTCGCAGCTTCGCCGCGAGGCGGTTCGGCCACGCCGAGGCGACGGCCGCGATTGTCACGTCGTACTACTGGCATTTCGTCGACGTGGTGTGGATCGGACTGTTCCTCGTCATCTACGTCATCCAGTGACGCGCCGGACGCCGAGCAGGAGAGGGGCACCGTGACCGCACTCGCAGCCCGCAGGCGACACCCGCTGGCGACCGTCGTGCTCGTGCTGGCCGGCCTGAGCGTCACCGGGCTCGCATACGCCGCGGTCGTCCCGACGCCTGCGGTCGCCGCCGAGGCCACCGCCGACGACATCGCCGCGGGGCACAAGCTGTTCCTGGCGAACTGCGCCACCTGTCACGGCCTGAACGCCGAGGGGCGTCAGGAGGCGCCGTCCCTGATCGGGGTGGGCGCGGCCGCGGTGGACTTCCAGGTGGGCACCGGGCGGATGCCGCTGACCGCCGAGGGCCCCCAGGCCGGCCAGCCTCCTACGGTGGAGTTCACCGACGCCGAGATCAAGCAGCTGGCCGCCTACGTCGCGAGCCTCGGGCCCGGGCCGGCGATCCCCGACGAGTCGATGGTGGACCCCGCCGACGGCGACCCCTCGCGCGGTGCCCTGATCTTCCGCACGAACTGCGCGATGTGCCACAACTTCGCCGGCAGGGGTGGTGCACTGACCCGCGGCAAGTACGCTCCCGGCCTGATGGGGTCGTCGCCGACGCACATCTACGAGGCCATGGTCTCCGGCCCGCAGTCGATGCCGGTGTTCAACGACCAGACGATGGATCCGCAGAGCAAGCGCGACATCATCGCCTACCTGCATGCCGTCCAGCAGGCGCCGTCACCGGGCGGGCTGAACCTCGGGTCGATCGGTCCGGTCAGTGAGGGCCTGGTCGCCTGGCTGTTCGGCATCGCGGTGCTGATCGGCTGCGCGGTCTGGCTGGGATCGAAGGCGGCATGAGCGACAGGGGCGGCGAGGGGATGACCACTCACGAGGAAACCGGCGGCCACGACGCCGAGCTGGCCGTCCCGGAGGCGGCGGGTCTGCCGGCGCGGTTCGACGATCCCGGCCTGCCCGACCACCGGCACCGGATGGCCGACGTCGACCCCAAGGCGGCCAAGCGCGCGGAGCGCCAGGTCGCCACGATGTTCGGCCTCTCCGCGCTCGGCACGATCATCGTGCTCGTCGCCTACTTCGCCATACCGCTGCACAACAACCAGGGCTTCGTCGAGAGCCTCTCGAGGATCCAGCTCTCGAACCTCGGCCTCGGCCTCGGCCTGTTCCTCGCGCTGTTCGGGATCGGCATCGGGGCGATCCACTGGGCCAAGACGCTCATGCCGGACGACGAGCGGGTCGAGTACCGCCATCCCCAGCGCAGCAGCGAGCCGGAGCGCGCCCAGGCGGTTCAGATCCTCAAGGAGGGCTCCCACGAGTCCGGGCTGGGCCGCCGCCCGCTCATCCGCAACTCCCTCATCGGCGCGATGGCCCTCGCGCCGCTGCCCATGATCGTCTTCCTCCGGGACACCGGCCCGCTGCCGGGCGACGACCTGTCCACCACGCTGTGGAAGGCCGGCACCCGGGTCGTCCTCGACCCCGAGCTCCGGCCGGTGAAGGCGGCGGACGTCTCGATCGGCTCGATCGTGCACATCCTCCCGGAGGGGATCGATGAGGTCCCCCACGTCCTGGAGGAGAAGGCCAAGGCCGCCGCGATCCTGCTGCGGCTCGCCCCCGACGAGCTCGGCCCGGAGGCCTCGGCCGGCGCCTACCAGGGCATCGTCGCGTACTCGAAGATCTGCACGCACATGGGCTGCCCCGTTGCGCTGTACGAGCAGCAGACGCACCACCTGCTCTGCCCGTGCCACCAGTCGACGTTCGACGTCCCACGCAACTGCAAGGTCATCTACGGGCCGGCCAAGCGACCCCTGCCCCAACTGCCGGTTACTGTGGACGACGAGGGATACCTGGTCGCCAGGTCCGGGTTCACGGAGGCCGTGGGCCCGAGCTTCTGGGAGCGCGGATGAGCGAGTCGACGAGCGCCAAGCTGGTAGCCGATCTCGGCAACTGGACCGACGAACGATTCGGCGCGGCGAAGGTGGTCAAGGGCTTCGCCCGGAAGATCTTCCCCGACCACTGGTCGTTCATGCTCGGCGAGATCGCCCTGTACAGCTTCGTCATCCTGTTGCTGTCCGGCACGTTCCTGACGTTCTGGTTCATCCCCAGCGTCCAGGAGACGACCTACCAGGGCTCCTACGCCCCGCTGGTCGGCCAGCCGATGTCGCAGGCCTTCGAGTCCACGATCCGGCTGTCCTTCGACGTGCGGGGCGGCCTGCTGCTCCGCCAGGTCCACCACTGGGCGGCGCTGATCTTCGTGGCCGCGATCACCGTGCACATGTTCCGGGTGTTCTTCACCGGCGCCTTCCGCAAACCGCGGGAGATCAACTGGGTGATCGGGTCGATCCTCGTGCTGCTCGCAATCGTCGAGGGCTTCGCGGGCTACTCCCTGCCCGACGACCTGCTGTCCGGCACCGGCCTGCGGATCGCCTCCAGCCTCATCCTCGCGATCCCGGTGATCGGCTCCTACCTGAGCTTCTTCGTCTTCGGCGGGCAGTTCCCCGGCGACGCCTTCATCCCCCGGCTGTACACGATCCACGTCCTGCTGGTGCCGGCCATCATGCTGGCGCTGATCGCAGCGCACCTCGCGATCCTCGTGCTGCACAAGCACACCCACTACCCCGCCCCGGGCCGCAGCAACAAGAACGTGGTCGGTTACCCGTTCTATCCGGTGTACATCGCCAAGGCCGGCGGGTTCTTCTTCCTGGTCTTCGGCGTCACCGCGCTGATGTCGGCCGTCTTCATGATCAACCCGATCTGGGCCTACGGCTCCTACGATCCCTCGCCGGTCTCGGCCGGCACACAGCCCGACTGGTACATGGGGTTCCTGGACGGCGCGTTACGTCTGACACCGGGCTTCCTGGAGTTCACCGTCGCCGGCTTCACCGTTTCGTTGAACCTGCTGATCCCTGGGATGATCCTGCCCGGAATCCTCACCGGGCTGCTCGTGCTCTACCCGTGGATCGAGCAGTGGGCCACCGGTGACCGGCGCGAGCACCATGTGCTCGACCGCCCCCGTAACGTGCCCACCCGGACCGGCATCGGCGTGATGGCGATCACCTTCTACCTGCTGCTGATGACCGGCGGTGGCAACGACCTGATCGCCACCCACTTCCACATGTCGATCAACGACATCACGAACACGCTGCGCGTGCTGGTGATCGCCGCGCCGCCGCTGGCCTACCTGCTGACCAAGCGGATCTGCCTCGGCCTGCAGCGCAAGGACCGGGAGAAGGTCCTGCACGGCTGGGAGACCGGGAGGGTGTTCCGCACCGCCGAGGGCGAGGTCTTCGAGCTGCACGAGCCCCTGGCGCCGCACGCGCGCTGGGTCCTCGTCCAGCACGAGCCGAACCGCCCGCTCGAGCTGCCGCCGGCGGTGGACGACAACGGCGTCCGCCGGCCCGGCTCGCGCCTCGGCAGCATGCGCCAGGCGGTCAGCCGCTTCTACTTCCAGGACCGCGTCGAACCGGTCACCCCCGCGGAGCTCGCCGCCGCCCACCACGACCACCACGAGCCCGAGGCGCTCCCCGAGGGTCAGCCCCACGAGGCGCTCACCTCCCGGGACTGACCCCGGCGGATCCACCTGCTGGTGCGCACGGTGTGACACCGTGCTCTTCCGGTGCGCACGGTGTGACCACCGTGCGCACCGCGGATGGGTGTGATGCCGCACAGTCGGCAGCGAAGGGCTGGCGCCGACTACGACCCGGACTGCGCGGCGTCACGCCGATCCCAGATGGCCACGGTGTCACGCCGTGGGCTTCCCGTCGGCACGGTGTCACACCGTGGGCATCGCGGATAAGCACAACTCCGCACAGTCGGCACCGAAGCGCGCGTCAGGTGCCGGAGGCCCAGGTGCTGAACGGCATGTCCCAGGCGGTGTAGCCGTTGCCCCACTCCAGGGAACGGGGGCTGTGGCGGTAGATCACCACGTCGCCGACCTTGGAGTGCTTGAAGAGCCAGAGCGCGTTGGCCG
>JBKPQU010000134.1:0-8398 GCA_046734255.1 Actinomycetota bacterium | reverse complement strand
GGGTGAGCCCCCGGGGCGACGGCCTTGGCCGCGGCGGTCGCGCCGAGGAAGCTGCCCGCGGCGATCGTGGCGACCCGGCCGCCGACCCGGGCGATCCCGCGTCCGAGCGCGGCCGGCGCGGCGGCCCCGTCGGCGAACACGTTGTGCCGCGCGGAGACCATCAGCGTGAGCCGGCGGAACGGGCGCAGCGCCACCCACATGACGATCGTCAGCAGGAGGAGGAGCAGGACGATCATCCAGCCGGCCAGACCGGTGGTGGGCGACAGGATGACGCCCATCCCCTTGACCATCACGGCGGTGCCGATGCCGAACACGACCGCGTTGATCATCGCCGCAGCGATCGTGTTGCCCATCCCGATCACCAGCGAGCGCATCGGCGGGAACAGGCCGAGAACGGCGATCGCCGGGAACAGCATCACGCCGAGCCGCACGATGATCAGCGCGCCGAGCACCAGCAGGCCGGAGACCAGGAGGAACGGGACCGCGCAGACCGTGGCGAAGGCCGCCAGTATCGCGTAGCCGATCCGCGTGTCGGAGCGCCGGCCGACGAGGTACTCGTAGGCGTCCGGGTCGGCGTCCTTGACCTTCGCAGCGGTGTCGACGAACTTCTGCTCCTTGGCCTCGATGATCCGCTGCCCGGCGGCCGGGTCCGTGCGCAGGATCTCCGCCTCGCGCCAGGTCATGGCCTGGGCGTCGAACAGGGCAGGGCCGTACCGCTTGGCCACCTCAGCGTCGGCATTGCCGAACATGCCGCCGAGCCATGCCTGGTACAGCAGGGCCTCGTGCATGTTCGCCACGGTCTCCTGCCCGGCCGACCCGTTCGGCCGGCCGTTGAGGCCGCCGGTGACCGCTCCCAGCGTGGTGGTGACGGTCTCGTCCGCGGCGTGGCCGGCGACCAGCGGCCATCTGAAGATCACGGTGGCCAGCACCATGACCAGCAGCGCCCAGCCGATCGCCCCGGCCGATGAGGCAAGGGAGGCCTTGCGCGACCGCCAGATCAGCAGCAGGCCGACGGCCGAGACCGTGACCAGGAACCACTGGTCGAAGACCGTGCGGCGCAGGCTGTCCACGACCGTGGAGACCAGCGGGTCGAAGACGCCGAGGAAGTCCGGGTGGAACGCCGCGCCGAGCACCGCGCCGGTCGCGGCCACCAGGCTCTTCGGCAGCGTGAACACGTAGTTGGCGATCGAGGTGCCGACCCCCGCGTCCGGGGCCCGCGCGAAGTCCGGGCCGCAGCCGAGGTCGTAGGTGTTCCAGCGCAGGCCGGAATAGCCGTACTGCTCGTAGATGGAGGTCGTCGACTTCGGGGCGAACGGATCGCCCGGCGGCGGCAGGGTCTTCGGCGGGGACTCGAAGAAGCCCACCACGCCGCGGCCGGGCACCTCCGGTGCGGGCGGCTGCTTGCAGTCGGGCAGGAGCGGCAGCGCGTGGGCGGACGGCGCCGCGGCGACGCCGACCAGGACCGACAGCGCCGTCGCGGTCAGCCCGGCCGCCAGCCTCCGCCGCCAGCTCATCCGGATCTCACCCCGCTGCGCGACCCGTTGGTGGGGTCGGTGACGTCGGTGACGTCGGTGACCTCGTCCTGTGGCGCCTCGCCCGGCCAGCCGTTGCCGGTGCGGCCCCCGTTCTCGATCGCGGTCCGGTCGAGGGTCAGCGTGGCGTCCGCGTCGTCCTGCGCGTCGTCCTGCGCGGCGGACGCCGAGGCGACGGCCGCCGGCTGCGTGGTCGGCCGCTCGGTGGGCCGTTCGGTGGGTCGCTCGACCGGCGCCTGATCCACCCCGGCCCGCTCGACCAGTGCCTGGTCGACCGCTGCCTGCTCGGCGGGAGTGACCGTCGCGCCGTTGAGGCCGGCGGCGCGCTCCCGGGGGTCGAGCAGATCGATGACGTCCGGGACCTCGGGCACCGGACGGCGGGGCTCGCCGCCCAGGTGGCGGCCCTGGCGATGGGCTGGTGCGGCCGTGGTGTCGAGCGCCTCCAGGACCTGCGGGAGGTGGTCGAGGTCGACCCGCATGCGGTCCACGTTGCCGTCGACGTCGCGCATGATGAACTCGCGCAGCCCGGACCGGTCGTGCGTCGACGAGCGCGGGGACAGCCTGGACAGCACGGACTCGTAACCGACTCCGGCTGGCACCCGGAGCATGCGCAGCGCGTCGGTGGCCACCTGCTCGTCCTCGATCCGGCCGACGAAGGCTGCGGAGATGAAGTTCGACACCTCCATCCCGAGCACGTCGGAGGGGTTCTGCGAGGCGGCGAGCACGCAGGTGTTCCACTTCCGGGAGTCGCGGCCGAGCCGGGTGAACAGCGCCCGCCCGGCCCCCCACTCGCCGAGGAAGTGGGTCTCGTCGAGGGCCACCAGCTTGCGTTCGGCCCGGGGCCGCCCGTAGATCGTGCGGGTGGCGTACCAGGACGCGAGGTGCAGCAGCGGCACGGCCATCTGCTCGCTGGTCGACCAGTGCTCGCGGGCCACGGCCGCGGGCGGCAGCACGAGCCCGGGCATCGTCAGCACGGTGAGCACCGCGGGGGCCTCCCGGGTGCTCTCCGGACTCGGCCCGGTCGGGAAGAACAGCCGGGCCAGCGGCATCTCGGCCATGTCGCGCAGGTACGCCGCGATGTCCCGGGCGTGGTTGTCGGCGTGGTTCTCGAGGTGCTCGACGACCGTCCAGAGGCTGGTCGCGGGGGCGCCCTTGGTGGCCCGGATCGCCTCGGTCAGCAGCAGACGGCTCCGCGGGGACGCCGCGAGCCCGGCCGGCAGCAGCATCGTCGCGACATCCAGGGCGAGCAGCTTGCGGTCCTGGGAGGCGAGGCTGCGCGCCTCCTCCAGCGCGTCCATGCTGCGGTAGTCCTCGGGCCGCGGCTGCGCGACCACCGAGTAGGGGTTCAGCGTGCCCGGCGGGGCCGAGGTGAGGTCGATGTGCCGGGCGTAGTCGGCCAGCTCGGGGAGGTCGCACAGCCGGCTCAGCGGGCCGGAGGGGTCGAGCATCACCGAGGTGATCCCGCGCCGGGCCGCCTCGTAGCTGATCAGCCCCGCCAGCACCGACTTACCGGAGCCGAGCGCTCCGACGATCGGCACGAGGCCCGAGGTCTCCCGCACCTCGGTGGCGAAGTGGGTGTCGAACATCACCGCGCGCCGGGAGGAGGCACACGTGTGGCCGATGTACGGGCCGCGCCGGTCACCGAGGCTGGAGGCGGCGGTCGGGACGCCGGCGGCGAAGTACAGCACCGGCAGGCGGCGTTTGTAGGCGCTCGAGGACAGCGGCTCGCCGGGGACGAACTCGCGCATGAGCCCGTACTGCCCCCGCGGGTGGGTCACGGTGACCTGGCGCTTGCGGTAGGCGTCGACCACCTGCCGGGCGCGCTCGGTGCACTGCTCCGCGGTGGTGCCGGACACCGCCAGCCGGAACCAGCCGTGGACCCGGGTCCCCACCATGTCGCCGCCGGCGGTCATCTCGTCCTCGATCGAGCGCGCCTGCTGCGCCTGGCGTTCCAGGGCGAGCGGCGCGTCCAGGTCGTGGTCGCGGTAGTGCCGCTGCATGTCCCGGACCACGAGCAGCTTGCGCTGCACGGCGTCCAGCGCCTGCTGGCCGTCGAGCACGTCGAGCCGGATCGACCACTCGACGCCGAACGGCAGCCTGTCGGCGTGCACCAGCCACGGATCGCTCGCCGGGTCGGGAACCTCGATCTGATCCATCCGGCCGAGGGTCAGGACGGCGACGTGCCGCTCCAGCACCCCGCCGCCGGCCTCCCGCCGGCGCACCTTGACCGTGGGCGCGAACGGTTCGGCCTCCGCTATCACGGTGTCGGTGAACTCGAAGAGGTCCTCGGTCTCCCACCGGCCGTCGGAGACCGGCGACAGCGCGCCGGGGGCCGGCAGGCCGAGCGCCAGCGAGCGGCGCATGAGCCACTCCAGCTCCTTGGCGGTGGCCGGGCGGCCGCCCCACCCGGTACCGGCGAGGATCTCGTTGACCAGCTGGGCCTCGTGGTCGACCCGCTCGATCTCCCGCTTGGACGGGTGCCGCAGCAGCTTCTCGGTGGCGCTGGCGGCCTTCGACCGGTCGCTCACCCGGACGCCGACGTAGATCTCCTTCTCGGCCATCGTCGATGCCCGGACGTGCCGCTGAGCCCGGACCAGGTGGTCGGACCAGGTGTCGCCGGGGACGCCGGGCAGCGGCGCGGGGGTGCGTTCGTCGAGGGCCCGGGCCCAGGAGGCGGCGGGATAGGGGCGGGAGGTGACTCGCGCGTGCAGCCGCCGGCCGGCGAGCGCCGCGATCCTGGTGGCGCCATCCATGATCAGGTTGAGCCGGTCGCCGTCCGCGCGGAACGCCCACCGCTGGGTGGGCAGCCAGAACCAGGCCCAGGCGGCTGTGTCGGTGAAGGCGAGGTTGCCCTCGATGCAGCGCAGGGCCAGCGGCGCACGGGCGGGCCGCTGCTCCCGCCGCAATCGGCCGCGCATCAGGCGGCCCTCCGGGCCGTCCGGACCTTTCGTGGATGGGGGTTACGCCGCCAGAACCTGTGACCGGCCGTCCGGCGCTCGCGGACCCGCATGGTGGGCTCGCTGCGGAAGCGCTTGACCCGATGCTGGGCGCGCGGAGCGGTCAGGTCGGCGCGAAAGGTCTCCCACACGGCCTTGATCGGCCGCTCGTGGTCGACCAGGCCCATCGCGGCGTACGTGAGCAGGGTGGTCAGGCAGATCTCCCAGATCGGGGGGACGCCGACGGACAGCGGGGTGATCCGCTCGATCAGCAGGATGAACAGGAAGAGGAGGAGCCAGACGGCATAGGCCATGTAGCGCGCCGTCCACGGAAGGGTCAGGCCCGACGGGCCCAGCCACACCGTATTGACTCTGTACAACTCGTCGTCCGGGATCACCCGCATGGGGTCACCCGCCGAACACCAGGTTGGTCAGCTGGCCCGCGAACCCGTACAGGAGGGCTGCGCCGGCGATCACTCCCGATCCGAGGACGATGTTGGTCACGGTGTTGGCGTTGTCCGAGATTCGCCCGCGACGTGCCGAGGCGATGATCCCGATCCCGATCACCAGAAGGACGAGCGGGATGATGTTCTTCACTCCCCACTCGACCACGCCATTGGTGTTGATGTCCGGTCCGGCGGCACCCAGCGCAACATGCACAGCGAACGCGACGGCCATCGGAACCTCCCGATACCAGATGAGAGTCGAGCCGTCGAAACGGCCTCATCCCTCGAGGGCTGCACGATCAGTCACGACCATGCCACCGCAAGTCGTCTAGGGGGAAGGGTATGGACGCATTTCTCCCTTCCACCTCGCCACAGTAGGCGGTTATCCACACGATCCGTGGAACCTCGTGCCGTATGTCGCGACTGCGTGTCGGGAACCTGTGCACGGGCTGAGGACCGTCCGGTGACCTCGCGCGCCCGGAACGCACGACGGCCGAGCCGGCTGGATGCCGGCCCGGCCGTCGCCGGGTCGAGTGCGCCCGCCGGGTCGGCGGGGACGGGCAGGGGGCTCAGCCCTCCACGATCTCCTGCCCGGACACGTGGACGGTGAAGGGCGCCAGCGGGTTCGGCGCGGGGCCGTTGACCACGCTGCCGTCGGACGCCTTGTAGACCGAGCCGTGACACGGGCACTTCAGCTGCGCTCCCGCGGGCGCGACCGTGCAGCCCATGTGGGTGCAGATCGCGCTGAACCCCACGATGTCCCCGGACGTCGGCTGGGAAAGGATGATCGGCTTGCCCTCCGCGCTGTTCGCGGAGATGGCCCCCCCGACCGGGACGTCCGAAACCTTGGCCAGTGCGACATCGGAGCCGCTCGTGGCGCTCGAGGTGGCGCTCGACGGGTCGGCTGCGGGGGCGCTGGTCGACGTGCTGGCGGTGGTCCCCGTGCCGCCGCTGCTCCCACCGCAGGCGGCGAGGGTCGTCACGCCGGCCGCGCCCACGGCTGCTGCCGCGCCCACGGTGACGACGTGGCGGCGGGTGAGGGTGCTGTCCTGCTCCAAGGGAAAACCTCCGGTGTCTGGTTCGAGGTGCCGACGGCACTGGCGGTCACCGGGTCACTACCGGGTGGTGGTCTCGGCCACCCGTGCCGCAGGCGGCACCTAGAGTCCGGCGGTCCGGCCGGACACTAGTGCAACGGGCAGGTCCCCGGGCGAGTTCAAAGTTCAACCTGTGGAACGGTGGGTCCTGCGCAGCGGGCGGGTCCCGGTGAATCGCCGAACCATCCGGACAACCGGCGCGACTGTGTGGAGTTGCGCTGATCCGCTTTGCCCACGGTGTGACACCGTGCCGACGTGAGCCCCACGGCGTGACGCCGTGGGTATCGGGTCCGCGTGGTCTGTCAGACGGCGATCTGGAGCAGGAGGTCGCCGCTGTCGCCGTCGACGATGTCCACCTGCTTGATCTGTGAGGGTTGGGCGGCCACCGATCCGTGCACCTGCGTGTAGTGCTCGCCCGTGGCACGCCAACTGCCCACGGAGTGGCGGAGGCCGTCCCGGGTGACGACAGTCAGCCCGCACAACGTGCCGGGGTGCACGCCGCTGATCTCGAACGTGAGGTCGCTGCCCCAGGCGGTGGCGCGCACCTCGACCTGGCCGCTGACGCCGGTCGCCTGGTCCTCCGCGGCGAAGGTGGCCGCGGGCGAGGGCTCGACGGTGCGGCTCTCGGTCGCCGCCGGTGCCGACGCCGGCGGCGAGGAGCTCCGCAGCATGGTCGCGATCACGAGCGGGATCGCGAGCACGACGGCGACCGCGACCGCAGCCACCACCCAGACGCGGGTCCGGCGCCGGCGGCGGGCGGTGGCCAGCAGGCGGGCCAGCAGGACGTCGCCGGCCGGCTCGGGATGCCGCAGCGCCGGGTCGTGGGCGAGGGCCAGGAGGTCGGGCAGCGGGCTGAGCCGTTCCCGGACCGAGCGGCAGTCCGGGCAGCCCGCGATGTGCTCCGCGGCGTCCGACTCGGGAGGATGCCGGGTCAGCAGCGCGACGGCGGTCGCCTGCCGGGCCTCGTCGCAGTTCACGGCAGCAGCCCCCGTTCCTCGCAGGCGACGCGGAGGGCGCGCAGCGCGTAGTAGGCCCGGGACTTCACCGTGCCCTCCGGGACGCCCAGCCGCCGGGCCGCCTCGGACACCGTCCGGTCGTGGAAGTACAACTCCTCCAGGACCTCCCGGTGGGCTGGCGACAGCGCCTGCAGCGCCTCGGCGACGCCGTGCGCGAGGAGCACCTGCTCGAAGGCGTCGGCGCCGGCGGACCCGTTCTGCTCGGCGTGCGTCGCGCCGTTCAGCACCTCGGGACCGGCGACCTCCCGCGGCCGCGCGCGGCGGGCCCGCTCGCCGTCCACGACCAGATGCCTGGCGACGGTGAGTAACCAGGCCCGCACCGAGCTGCCGCCGGGGCGGTCGGGGTCAAGCGCCTGGGGGTGCTGCCACGCCCGCAGCAGGGTCTCCTGGACGACGTCCTCGGCGCGGGCCAGATCCCCGCCGACCAGCCCCCCGACATAGCGAAGCAGCACGCCGGCGTGGTCTGCGTACAGCTGGCGCAGGAGCCGCTCGTCGGTGGCCGACAGGGAGGCCATGCGCGCAGCCTACGCGGCGGGACTGTGCCCTTCCCCTCAGACCGGTCGAACCGCTAGCGCTTCCACCAGGCGTCCTCGGGCTCGGAGATCGGCATCGCCGAGCCGGTGGCGAACGGCAGCAACTTGTCGTAGGCGCGCCGCTGCGGGGGCGCAAAGATCAGTGCGGAGATCATCCGGTAGTGCAGGTCGGGGTCCTTGACGAAGCTGACCCTGTGCAACGCCTGGTCCTGGCCGGCGGACTCGAAGAGGTACTCGCCGTAGCCGAGGAGGTAGCCCAGCGGCGTCCTGTTGTACGCCATGTCCGTGACCTTGCTCAGCGGCATGATCGCAACCTTGCGGATGACGACGCCGTGCACCAGCATGATCCGTCGGTCGGTGACCAGGAACCAGGTGCGCTGCCAGTCGATCCACGCCCAGATCAGCCAGAGCAGCGGGATGATCAGCAGGAAGAAGGCGAGCACCAGGAATGTCGTGCTGCCGATCAGGAACGGCGACAGCCCCAGGAAGATGATCGCGCCGAGGACGAGGGCCGCGATCGGCCAGCGAAGCCGGGCCCAGTGCTGCCGCAGCCGGAACTGGTCCCTCTCGGTGGTGAAGAGATACCTGTCGAGTTCTTTCGGCAGATGCGGGTGTGCGCGGGGCTGGCGGGGCTGGCGTGCCATGAGTATTCCTGGCTATCCGGAGAAGAGTTGGCTGAAGAACGTGCCGAGCGCCTGGAGGAAGTCCCCGACCGCGGTGATGCCCTGCCTCATGATGTTCGCCGACTCGGTCGGGTTCCGCACGATGACGTACACGGCGAAGATCGCCAAGACAAGGAGGAGAAGGCTCCGCGTGCGGGTCACCGTGTGCTCCTATGGGT
>JBKPQU010000133.1:0-8315 GCA_046734255.1 Actinomycetota bacterium | reverse complement strand
GCCGGAGGGGCTGCTCCCGGACGTCGTCCCGGCCGGGCAGGTCCTCGCCGAAGTGTCCGAGGACGTTCGGTCCGACCTCGGGCTGGAGGCCGGCCTGCTCGTCACGACGGCCGGCTCGCACGACACGGCGTCCGCCGTGGTCGGCGTCCCGGCCGAGACGACGCGATTCGCCTACATCTCCTGCGGAACCTGGGGGCTCGTCGGCGTGGAGCTGGATGCCCCCGTCCTGACCGAGGAGAGCCGGCGGGCGAACTTCACGAACGAGCGCGGCGTCGACGGCACGATCCGGTACCTGCGCAACGTCATGGGCCTGTGGCTGCTGTCGGAGTCGCTGCGGACCTGGAACCTGCACGGCATGGACGTCGAGCTCGGCGAGGTGGTCGAAGCCGCCTCCCAGCTGCCTCCCGGCGGGCCGAGCATCGACCCCGACGACCCGGCGTTCCTGCCGCCCGGCGACATGCCCGACCGGATCGTCCGCGCAAGCCGCGAGAGCGGCCGCCCGATCACCGATCCGGACCCCGCCGTCGTCGTGCGATGCATCCTCGACAGCCTGGCCGGCGCCTTCGCCCGCGCCGTCACCCAGGCCGAGCAGCTCTCCGGTCAGCCTGTTGACGTCGTCCACCTCGTCGGCGGCGGCTCGCAGAACGAGCTGCTCTGCCGGTTGACCGCCGACGCCATCGGCAAACCCCTCGTCGCCGGGCCGGTCGAGGCCACCGCCCTGGGGAACCTGCTCGTCCAGGCCCGCACCCACGGCATGATCAGCGGCGACCTGGCCGCCCTGCGCGGTCGCGTCCGTGCCGCCACGAACCTGCGCCGCTACGAACCGCGGGGGAGTAGTCGGTGAGCAGGCATACCGTGGGCCGGTGAGCATCGAGGTCCGGCCCGCGACGTCGGCGCGCTTCTCGGACGTCGCGACAGTGCTGGGGCCCAAGAACCCGGATGCCTCGGTCTGCTGGTGCCTCAGCCACCGGCTGGACGCCAAGACCAACCGCGAGCTCGTCGGTCGCGCGCGAGCCGCGTACGTCAGGGAGCTCTGCAGCCGGGCGATCGCCCCGGGAGTCCTCGCCTACGAGGGGGCCGACGTCGTCGGCTGGGCCGCCGTCGCGCCGCGCGCCGAGCTGCCGTTCGCCCGATCCACCAAGATCCCCCACGTCGACGACCTGCCCGTCTGGTCGGTGTGGTGCATCCGGGTCCGCCCGGGCCATCGCGGACGGGGCATCTCGTACGCCCTGCTCGACGGCGCCGTTGCCTTCGCGCGCTCGCACGGTGCACCGGCGGTCGAGGGATATCCCGTCGACAACAACGGCAAGAAGGTCGACCTCACGATGGCCTACGTCGGCACCCGCAAGCTGTTCCAGGCCTGCGGCTTCACCAAGGCCGCCGACACCACCTCGGTCTCCGGCGGCTTCCCCCGCGTCCTGATGCGGCTGGACCTGCGCTGAAAGGACGACCCGCCGCGGTGATCATGGAGGAAAGGGTGGTTTCCAGCCCGAAAACCACCCTTTGGCCCATGATCAGCGCGGGGAACTGGCGACGACCGACTGGGGGATCTCCCCGAGCTCGCCGACCTCGATACCGCCGGAGCGGTCCAGGAACGGGCAGCCCTTCGCGATCGCGACCGCGCCCTCGAGGTCGTCCGCAGCGATGACGGAGTAGCCACTGAGTTCAGTGGTGTCCGCGCTGCAGTTGCCGAGAGCGGTCCGGCCGACGACCGGCTTGCCCAGGTCGACCAGTGCGCCACTCATGCTGTCGAACCAGGACCTCCAGGTCTGGCCGGTTTCCGCTGTGCGGATGTAGCCCCGCGGGGCTCGGTAGGTGAACACGAACGTTGGCATGATCCACTTCTCCTGCTCTCGAGCCGGACGATCCCGGCACTCGGATGTCGGCGGTATGGACACCGGAGCCGTCGAGAACTGGGCGCTGCCCGACCGCCCGATTCGGCCCTCCGGCGGTGTCAGTACCGGGTGGCGGCGTCGGTGACGCCGGCACGTCGTGATGCGAGGGTGGGCTGATGAGTGTCGAGCTGATGCGGCGAGCGCGGAACGGCGACGGCCAGGCGTTCGCCGACCTGGTCCAGCCGCACCGTCGAGAGCTGCACGTTCACTGTTACCGCGTGCTCGGTTCTGTGGCCGACGCCGACGACGCCCTGCAGGAGACGCTCCTGGCCGCCTGGCAGGCGTTCCCGAGGTTCGAGGGACGCTCCTCACTGCGCACCTGGCTCTACCGCATCGCGACCAGCCGCTGCCTGAACATGCTCCGCTCTGCCGGCCGACGCCCGGAGGTTGCCTTGCCCGCCGACGCACATCCACCCGCACCCACACGCCTGGGCGAGGTGACGTGGCTCGAGCCGTACCCGGACCTGCTGCTCGAGGAACTGGCGGACAGCGCCCCTGGCCCCGAAGCCCGCCTCGAGGCCAAGGAAGCGATCTCACTGGCGTTCGTCACCGCCCTGCAACTGCTCCCGCCCCGCCAGCGCGCGGTCCTCGTGCTGCGCGACGTCCTGGACTTCAGCGCGCGCGAGGTGGCCGAGATGCTCGATGCGACGGAACAGTCCGTCGCCAGTGCCCTCAAGCGGGCCCGCGCCACCCTCGCCGAGCAGATGCCGCGACCCGACCTCCCGCCCGCCGCGCCGGGCTCCGTCGAGGAGCAGGCGCTGCTGGCGAAGCTCACCGGCGCCTTCGAGGCCGCCGACGTCGAGGCCTTGGTCGCGTTGCTGACCGAGGACGCCTGGCTGCGCATGCCACCCGTCCCGCTCGAATACCAGGGCCGCGACCTCGTCGGGGAATTCTTCGCCACGGTCGCCTACCGGCACGGTCGGCGCTACCGGCTCGTTCCGGCTCGCGCCAACGGACAGCCGGCCCTCGCCTTCTACCTGCACGACCCGCACAGCCCGATCGCCCACGCGTTCGGCCTGCTCGTGTTCACCCTCACCGGTGACAGGGTCAGCGCGATCACCCGCTTCGACAATGCAGCGCTGGCTTCGTTCGGCCTGCCGCGGACGCTGGCGAACTGACCCGAGCCCCGCCATCCCCTTCGGGGGGCTTGCACATGCCGACTCCGGTCGGATCGAGGAGCATCGAGTGTGAGCGAAGCCGGTGCTCGCGGTGCGTGGCGCGCCGCGAACCACGCGCGTCCGCATCGAGAGGCGCCCCGGCCGGGAGACATCGACGAAAGGGCCATGACTGGGCCGAGGCCGGGACTTCGGCGGGTGTTGGCCGTCCTCTGCCTGACCGAGATCACGAGCTGGGGCGTGCTCTACTACGCCTTTCCGGTGCTCGCGGACGGGATCACCGCCGAGACAGGCTGGTCGCGCGTGACGATCACGGCCGCCTTCTCGTCGGCGCTGGTGGTCTCGGCCGGTGTGGGGATCCCGGTCGGGAGGCGCCTCGACCGGGTCGGGCCTCGGGCGCTGATGACGGCGGGTTCCGTGCTCGCCGTCGTCGCGGTGATCGCCGTGGCGCTCGCGCAGAACCTGGCCTGGTTCTTCGCCGGCTGGTTGGTCGCGGGCGTGGCCATGGCCGGAACCCTGTACCCACCGGCCTTCGCGGCCCTGACCCGGTGGTCCGGGGCGGCGAGGGTGTCGGCGCTGACCGCGCTGACGCTGGTTGCCGGACTCTCGAGCACGGTGTTCGCGCCGCTGACCGCGGCGCTCATGGCACACCTGAGCTGGCGTCAGACGTACCTCGTGCTGGCCGTGCTGCTGGCCGTCGTCACCGTTCCGGCCCACGCGTTCGGGCTCAACCTGCCCTGGCCGGAGGTCACTCCCGTGCCGGCGAGTGAGGCCGACCTCGACACCACGGGCGTGGACCCGGCTGCGGTCGCACGGAGCCGGACGTTCGTCGTCCTCAGCATCGCCATCACGCTGGCGGCGTTCGGCTTCTACGCCGGACTGATCAACCTTGTGCCATTGCTGCTGGCCCGAGGCCTGAGCGAGTCGACCGCTGCTCTTGCGCTCGGCCTGGGCGGCGCCGGACAGGTCGCCGCCCGCCTGGGCTACGGCGGGCTCACCCGGCGGACGAGCCTGCGGACCCGCACCTTCGTGGTGCTGCTGGCCGGGGCGGGGACGACGGCCGCGCTGGCCCTCCTCCCCGGCCCGGCGCCGCTGCTGATCGTGGGAGCGGTGCTCGCCGGGTGTGCGCGAGGGATCTTCACCTTGTTGTCGGCCACCGCGGTCTCGGATCGCTGGGGCATCCACCACTACGGCCGCCTCAACGGCCTGCTCTCCGCGCCGATGACCCTCGCCATCGCCATCGCCCCCGCAGCCGGTGCGGGACTCGCCGCCCTCGTCGGCGGTTACCCCGAGATGTTCCTCATCCTCGCGGCATCCGTCCTCCTGGCGACCGTGCTCGCCGCCGCCGTCACGCCGCGACAGGTGCGCTCGCCGACCACCTGAGCCCGGGGCGCGCAGCGAGATGCCAAGGGTTGCCATGTTCGGAGGGATTTACCCTTTTCTGTGCGCGCCATCGCCTCCTGGGAGTATTGAGCACCCGAAATGGCGCCGCCCCTAGGCTGCCCGCCCGTGGGGAACCTGTTCGCCGTTGTCACTGCCGCGGCCCTGGTGTTCGCCGGCACGAACATCGACGACATGGTCGTGCTGACCGTGCTCTTCCTGTCCGCGCGGGCGGTCGGCCGGCCTCGCAGGTGGCAGGTCTGGACGGGGCAGTACGCGGGCTTCGCCGCGCTGGTGGGCGCCTCCGCGGTGGCCGCGGTCGGCCTCATCGTGGTGGCTGACGACTGGGTCGGACTGCTCGGTCTTCTCCCCCTCGCGCTCGGCGTCCGGGGCCTCGTCACCGCGGTCAGGTCCCGCGGCGACGACCAGCCCGCGCCGCCCGTGGTGGCCGCCGGCGTGGGGTCGGTCGCCGGTGTGACCATCGCCAACGGCGCGGACAACATCTCCGTCTACACCCCCATGTTCCGCACGATCGGCCTGACCAGCAGCCTGATCACCCTGGCCGTCTTCGTGGTCGGGGTGGCCGTGTGGTGCCTGGCGGGGTCGTGGATGGGCTCTCACCCCAAGGTGGTTCGACTCGTTCAACGGTTCGGTCACTGGATCGTGCCCGGCGTGTTCATCGTGATCGGAACGCTCATCCTCGTGCGGTCCGGAATCCTCACGCGCCTCGCAGGTGGGCAGTGATCACGATGCTGCGGCCACCGCCGTCCAGAAGTCACCGAAGCTGTCCAGCGGGTCGCCGGTCATCGCCCGCTGGGTGAGGAGAACGCCGACCGTGCCACGCACCGGGTCGACATAGGCGGTCGTCCCGGTACCGCCGTCCCAGCCCCAGCGACCCGGCGCCATCCACGGCTCGGCGGCATCGACGTTCACCCCGGTGCCCAGGCCCCATGACACGCCGGGACCGACGAGGGGCAGTGCCTGCCGGCGCTGCTGGTCGGTGAGTGCGTCGGCCGTCATCAGCGCGACCGAGGCGCCGGTGAGCACCGGTCCGCCGCCGTCCGCCATCGCGCAGAAGAAGCGCAGGACGTCGGGCGCGGTGGACACCAGGCCGGAGGCCAACTCCTCGAAGCTGGGCGGGCGGGCGAAGAGGCCGTCCGGCGGGTCCAGCACGTCAAGGCCGTCGGGCCCCGGGCGGTAGGCCGTGGCCAGGCGGTCGGCGTCCGTCGCCCAGAAGCTTGTGGATGCCATGCCCAGCGGACCGGTGATGCGCTCGGCGAACAGGTCGGACAGCGGCTTCTCGGTGGCTCGGGCGAGCAGGACGCCGAGAAGATCCACGCCGGTGTCGTACAGCCAGCCCTCGCCCGGCTGGAAGGCGAGCGGCAGATCGCTGACCCTTGCGACGAACTCGTCCCCGGACATCTGCGGCGTCAGCGGGCCGGGGTAGACGCCCCGCTCCACCATGGCAGCCTGCAGCGGCGTCTCCTCCAGCACCGCGCCCCAGCCCGAGGTCATCGTCAGCAGGTGCCTGATCGTGATCGGTCGCTGCGCCTGGGTGGTCTGGTCGAGTGGTGCGTCGGGGGCGACCAGGACGCGCGGGTTCGCCGCCTCCGGCAACCAGTGCGCGATCGGGTCGTCGAGAGCCAGCACACCGTCCTGGAGCAGGCCGAGCGTGAGGGCGCCCCCCATCGGCTTGGTGGCCGAGGCGAGGCGGAACAGGGTGTCCTCGCCCATCGGCGGGCTCTGCGGCTCGACCGCCGTCCTGCCGCCCGCCCGGACCTCGACCCGTCCGCCGATGCGGACGGCGCCCACGTATCCGGGGAACCTGCCCGAGGCCACGTGACCGTCCGGCGCCTTCCAGACGTGCTCGAGGCCGGTGCCCGCCGCCGTTCCGCTGCCCGTTCCCTGCGCCATGCGTCCTCCTCGGTCCTCACGCATAGGACCGGCGAGTCGGCCGGAAGTCATCGGGACGGGGCATGCTGGGGAGGTGCGTGATCCTCGTCGGCCCGCCGATGTCATCGGTGATCGTGCCCGGAGCCTCCCGTGGTGAGGCGGGGCGGCGCCGTCGAGACGCGCGACGGCGTCGACCTGACGCACCTCGACTCCCCGCTGTTCGACGGCGCGGGCGCGTCCAAACGGCAGCTCGTCGACTACCTCGACGCGGTGAGCGCCCTCCTGCTCCCGGAACTGGCCGACCGGCCGCTGTCGGTCGTCCGGGTGCGGCCCGGGCAACCGCCGTTCATGCAGAAGAACCTCCCGGCGTACGCGCCGGAGTGGATCCCCCGGGTGGCGATCTGGTCCGTGGCATCCCGCCGCGACGTCAGCTACCCCTTGTGTCACGACCGTCGGACGCTGCTGTGGCTGGCCAACCAGCGCGCGGTGGAGTTCCACCCCACGTTGCTGCGCGGTTCCGCCTGGGAGGTGACCCACCTGGTCCTGGACCTCGACCCGCCGGAGGGCGCGGCGTTCGGGGCCGTCGTCCGGGCCGCCGCGGCGGTCCGAGCCGCACTTGCCGATGCCGGCCTTGACGGTGCGGTGAAGACGAGCGGTGCCAAGGGCCTGCACATCGTCGTCCCGGTCGTCGAATCGACGGCGGTGGACGACGCCGCCGCCGCGACCCGGGCACTGGCCGCCCGGACCGAGCGGCTCGACGCGGAGGCGGTGACCACCGCGTACGTCAAGGAAGAACGCGAGGGAAAGGTCTTCGCCGACTCGACCCGATCCGGCGGCGCGACCGTGGTCGCCGCCTACAGCCCGCGTGCCCGGCCCGGAGTCCCGGTGTCCTTCCCGGTGCCCTGGGACGACCTCGGCGCGGTGACGCCCGCCGACTTCACGGTGACCACGGCGGCCGCCCTGCTCGGTGACGCCGATCCGTGGCGGTCGGCGCTCCCGGCGCCGCAGGCGCTCCCCGAGGACCTCGTCGCCGAGGGCCGCGCGATCCCCGTCGCACGCGTCGTCGCCATGCATGAGGGCAAGCGCCGCAAGCGAGCCGCCGCCCCGCCACCTGATTGATCACGCGTTGATCACGCGCCGACGAGGAGCCCGCATGAACGACGTCTGGTACGCGGCCCGCAAGAAGATCGTCGCGTACGCCCGCAAGCTCCAGGCCGAGCGGCTCGTCCACTCGACGGCCGGCAACATCAGCATGCGCGTCCCCGGCCAGCCGCACCTGCTCGCGGTCACGCCGTCGTCGATGGAGTACGACTTCCTCGAGCCGGAGGACGTTCCCATCGTCACAGTTGACGGGGAGGTCGTGGACGGCCGGACCGAGCCGACGTCCGAGGCGCTCATGCACCGGCTGATCTGCAAGCGGCGCCCGGAGATCGGCGCCATCGTGCACACCCACGGCACGGCGGTCATGACGATGGCGAACCTTGGCTGGACGTTACCGCCGATCCTGACGGGACTGTGCGAGGCGACCGGAGGCGCTGTCTACACCTCCCCGTACTCGCAGCCGGGGACCGAGCAGATGGCCGACTACACCGAGCCGGCGTTGCGTGACCGGGGGGCGACCTTCCTGCGCTACCACGGGCTCCTCGCGTACGGCGTCGATCTCGAGCACGCGTTCCACACCGCGTCCGTCGTCGAGGGGGCGTGCGAGGTGTACCTCACACTGCGGCAGCTCGGCGAGGTGTACGAGCTCCCGCCGGAGCAGGTCGCGTGGATCGGTTCCTACTGGCGGGCCCAGTTCCCCGGCGCCGAGCCCCTGCCAGTGCCCGACCCGTTGCCGGGCCCCGAGTCGATCCTCGCCGGATGAGCAGGCCCGTTCCCGAGGGGATGTCCGGCGTGAGAGCCGGGGCCTCGGCCGAGCGGCTCGTGCGCGTCGAGCGCAGCGACACCGCCGAGCACGTGGGGAGCGGTGACGTGCCCGTGCTCGCCACACCTCGGCTGCTGGCGTTCGTCGAAGAGGCGTGCGTTTCATGCG
>JBKPQU010000132.1:0-8231 GCA_046734255.1 Actinomycetota bacterium | reverse complement strand
GGCCCACTCGTTGGTCAGCAACCCCGATCCGGCCGGCACCGCGGGCTGGAAGAGCGGCCCGCGACCGGAACCGGTCGATGACCCGGTCGATGACCCGGTCGATCGGCCCGGTGCGGCGCGCGACGCCGGCCCCGGACGGGCCGCGGTGGCACCGGCCGAGGAGGTCGCGCTGGTCGAGCGCGTCTCCGCCGGGGATGCGCCCGGCATCGCCGCGCCGAGCGTGCCGGTGACTCCGGGACCGGCGGTGCCGGCGGCCGCGGCATCACCCGCCCGCACCGGCTGGGAACGTCCCGCGTGCCACATCAGCAGGGCGCCGACGACGGTGATGACGGTCAGGCAGGTACTGAGCAACACCCATGCCGATCGAGGTACCGGGACACGAGTGCGCCACCCCCTGTGTCGTGCCCCCACCCGGTCAGTATGGCCGACCCCCCACCGCGCGGGGACGGAAAGCACAAGTGATCTGCCCGGCTTCGTCCCGCGCGGCCTCGCCGCCCGGCGGCTGCCGGTGCATCGATGCTCGCCGCCACCGGGGCCAGAGTCGCCGACGCCAGAGACAACGTGGCGACATAGACGCCCTCAGAACCCCGGACTTCTGCGGAACTCAGGACGGATAGACCCACGAATGGAGCCTCTACCGAACCCAGGACGGATCACGCTGAGTCACGGCTGCAGGTGCCCGGCCGCGACCACCCCGACATCCTGACCACCCGCGCAAAGGGATTCGAGCCTGGTCGGGGCGGACCGCCTCGTGGAACGAAATTCTGATAACTGGTGGGGCCAAAGTGACGACGCCGGCGGTCACTGTACGGAATCACCGCTGGTCAGGAGGCGCCCCCGGCAGGATTCGAACCTGCGCTCCCGCCTCCGGAGGGCGGTGCTCTATCCCCTGAGCTACGGGGGCCGGGGACCGCACGAGGGTAGCAGTCCGGTGCAGGCACAGCGTTCGGCGGGCGCGCGACCACGCCGTACCGTGTCCGAGATGCGCCCCCGGGAACCCCGCAGCGAGCCACCGGGTGGCGCGCTCGCGCGGGTCCCGCGAGGGCACCTCCTCGTGCTCGTCGCCATCCTCCTGCTCTCGCTGAACCTGCGCTCCGCGGTCACCTCCGTCCCTCCGCTGCTCGCCCGGATCTCCGCCGACGTGGGCCTGTCCGCGACGCTGGCTGGCGTCCTCGGTGCGCTGCCTGCCGCCTGCTTCGGGCTCGCCGGGGCCGTCGCGCCGCCGCTGCTGCGCCGCTTCGCCGCCGAGCGGGTGATCGTCGGCCTGATCGCCCTGCTCGCCGCCGGCCAGGTGATCCGGCCATGGCTGCCCACCCCGGCGCAGTTCCTCACCTGCTCAGCTGTGGTCCTGCTCGCGATGGGGGTCGCCAACGTGCTGCTCCCCGCGGTCGTCAAGGCCTGGTTCCCGCACCGGATCGGCGGGGTGACCGCCATGTACGTCACCGGGCTCACGATCGGGACAGCGCTACCGGCGCTGCTCGTCGTCCCGATCGCGGACGCCGTCGCCGCCCGGTCGGGCACCGCGGAGGGCTGGCACGTCGCGCTCGCCTCCTGGGGCGTGGTCGCCGCGGTCGCGGCACTGCCATGGTTGCCCGCAGCACGCCACCCGCGCGTCGTCCCCGGCGTGAACCTGGCGGCGGATGGAGGCACAGCGGCGCGACGCATTCCCGTGTACCGCAGCCGGATCGCCCGCGGCATCCTGCTGATCTTCGGGACGACGTCGCTGAACTTCTACTCGATCATCGCCTGGCTTCCGCACCGACTCACCGATGCCGGGCTGAGCGAGGCGAACGCCGGCGCGCAGCTGTCCCTGGTGGCGGCCGCCGGCGTCCCGCTGGCGATCTTCGTGCCGCCGATCACGGCCCGGGTGAACCGCCCGCTCGGGATGGTGCTCGGCTTCGCCGCCTGCCTCGCCGTCGGGTACGCCGGCCTGCTGCTGGCGCCGACCCAGCTGACCTGGATGTGGGCGATCGTCACCGGCTTCGGCGCCGGCGGCTTCCCGATGTCGCTCGCCCTGGTCGGCCTGCGCTCGGCGAACCCGACCACCGCCGGGTCCCTCGGCGGGTTCGTCCAGGGGTTCGGTTACACCGCGGCCGGGCTCGGCCCGCTGCTGGTCGGCGCGCTGTACGAGCGCAGCGGCCGGTGGGCGGAGCCGTTCACGTTCCTCGCCGCGACGATCGTCCTGCTCGTGCTCGGCGGCTGGATGGTCACAGGCCGCGAGACGGTCGACGCCGAGCTCGCCCGGCGCTCCGTACGAGGTGCCACGGCCACCCCCGATACCCTGGAAACGTGACTCCCGCCGACCTGTCCGCGGCGATCCGTGACTGCCTGGCGGCCGCCGTCGCAGCCGGAGAGCTCGCCGTGCCCGTGCCCGACGAGGTTCGCGTCGAGCGTCCCAAGCAGCGCGAGCACGGCGACTGGTCCACCAACGTCGCGCTGCAGCTGGCCGGCCCGGCCGGTCGCCCCGCCCGCGAGGTCGCGAGGGTGCTGGCTGCCCGACTGGGCGTCGTGGCCGGTATCAAGAGCGTGGACGTGGCCGGCCCGGGCTTCATCAACGTCGTCCTCGACGCCGGCGCGGCGGGCGAGCTGGCCCGCACCATCGTCGAGGCCGGCGCCTCGTACGGCCGCAGTGACGGTGGCGCCGGGCACAAGGTCAACCTCGAGTTCGTCTCCGCCAACCCCACCGGCCCGATCCACCTGGGCGGCACCCGCTGGGCCGCGGTCGGCGACTCCCTCGCCCGGATCATCGCCGCGACCGGCGCCGACGTGGCCCGCGAGTACTACTTCAACGACCACGGCGCGCAGATCGACCGGTTCGCCCAGTCCCTGCTCGCGCGCGCCCGTGGGCTGCCGACCCCGGAGGACGGCTACGCCGGGCAGTACATCGACGACATCGCCGCCCAGGTGGTCACGGTGGCGGACGGGGACCCCCGGACGCTGCCGGACGAGCAGGCCCAGGAGGTCTTCCGCTCGATCGGCGTCGAGCTCATGTTCGACGAGATCAAGGCCTCGCTGCACGAGTTCGGCGTCGACTTCGACGTCTACTTCCACGAGAACGACGTGCACGCCTCAGGCGCCGTCGAGCACGCCATCGAACGGCTGCGCGAGCTCGGCCACGTCTACACCGCGGACGGTGCAACCTGGCTGCGCAGCACCGACCTCGGTGACGACCGGGACCGGGTGATCATTAGGAGCGACGGCGAACCCACCTACTTCGCCGGCGACCTCGCCTACTACCTGAACAAGCGTGAGCGGGGCTTCGACCGCGTCCTGATCATGCTCGGCGCGGATCACCACGGCTACATCGGCCGGATGATGGCGATGTGCGCCGCGTTCGGGGACACCCCGGGCGAGAACCTGGAGATCCTGATCGGCCAGATGGTCAACCTGGTCAAGGACGGCCAGCCGGTTCGGATGAGCAAGCGGGCCGGCACGGTCGTGAGCCTCGAGGACCTCGTCGACGCCGTCGGGGTGGACGCCGCCCGCTACGCCCTGGCCCGGTCCTCGGTCGACTCCACCATCGACATCGACCTCGACCTGCTGGTCCGGCGCAGCAACGACAACCCCGTCTACTACGTCCAGTACGCGCACTCCCGCACCTGCGGGGTCGCCCGCAACGCCGCCGAGGCCGGCGTGCGCCGCGCCGACGCCTTCGACCCCGGCCTGCTCACCGACCCGACCGAGGCCGTGCTGCTGGCCGCGCTCGGCGAGTTCCCCCGGGTCGTCATGGCCGCCGCCGACCTGCGCGAGCCGCACCGGATCGCCCGCTACCTCGAGGAGCTCGCCGGCCACTTCCACAAGTGGTACGAGGTGTGCCGGGTCACCCCGCGCGGTGACGAGCCGGTGACCGACACCCACCGCACCCGGCTCTGGGTGAACGACGCCACCCGAACGGTCCTGGCCAACGGCCTCGGGCTGCTCGGTGTCAGCGCCCCGGAGCGGATGTAACCGTGGGAGCACACGAGGCCGGGGCCCTGCACTCCCCGGGGTACGGCGGCGTGGCCGTGGTGCCCGCCTGGCTGCGCCCGCCCGGCGACGTCAACGCGCTGCTCCCGGCCCTGTGGGCGGCGACCGTGCGGCGCGGTCCCCACGGCGCGCTGGACGTCGCCGGCGTCGACGTCCGCCAGATCGCCGCCCAGCACGGCACGCCCGCCTTCATCCTGGACGAGGCGGACTTCCGCGCACGGGCGGGGGCGTTCCGCGACGCGTTCGCGACCGCGTTCGCCGGGCTCGCCGGCGCGGAGGTGTACTACGCGGGCAAGGCGTTCCTGTGCACGGCCGTCGCCCGCTGGGTGGCCGAGGACGGGCTCGGCCTGGACGTCTGCTCCGGCGGTGAGCTCGCGGTCGGGCTGCGCGCCGGCGTCCCCCCGGAGCGGATCACCCTGCACGGCAACAACAAGTCCGACGCAGAGATCGAGCGGGCGGTCGCCGCCGGCGTCGGGCGGATCGCGCTGGACTCCGCCGTCGAGGTCGACCGGGTCGCCGACGTCGCGGCCCGGCTCGGACGGCGTGTCGCGGTGCTCCTGCGGGTCACCGTCGGCGTGGAGGCGCACACCCACGAGTACATCTCGACCGCCCACGAGGACCAGAAGTTCGGCACCTCGCTCGCCGAGGGGCAGGCTGACGCCGCCGCCCGCCGTGCGCTCGGCCGCCCGGAACTCGACCTGCTCGGGCTGCACTCGCACATCGGGTCGCAGATCTTCGACACCGGAGGGTTCGACGTGGCCGCCCGGCGGCTGATCGGCCTGCACGCCCGGATCCGGCACGAGTACGGCGGGGCGATGCCCGAGCTGTGCCTCGGCGGCGGGTTCGGGATCGCCTACACCTCCGAACACGACCCCCTGCCGCCGCACCTGCTGGCCACGGGGCTGGCCGACATCATCGCCCGCGAGTGCCGGGCCGAGCAGGTGCCGACGCCGCGGGTGTCGGTCGAGCCCGGCCGGGCGATCGCGGGGCCGAGCACGTTCACGCTCTACCGGGTCGGCGCGGTCAAGGACGTGCCGCTGGACGGCGGCGCCACCCGGCGGTACCTCGCGGTGGACGGCGGGATGAGCGACAACATCCGCACCGCCCTCTACGACGCGGACTACTCGTGCACGCTCGCCTCCCGGTCCTCCAGCGCGCCGCCCGTGCTCACCCGCGTCGTCGGCAAGCACTGCGAGTCCGGTGACATCGTGGTCAAGGACGAGTTCCTGCCCGCCGACGTCGGCCCCGGCGACCTGCTGGCCGTTCCCGGGACGGGCGCCTACTGCCGCAGCATGGCCAGCCAGTACAACCACGTGCCCCGCCCGCCGGTGCTCGGGGTCCGCTCCGGCGACGTGCGGGTGCTGGTCCGGCGGGAGACCGAGGAGGATCTGCTCGCCCTCGACGTCGGGTGACGCGTCCGGATGGTGAGATGATCCGACCGCGATCCGGGCCGGTATGGGACACAGGAGCAGGACAGGGCACGCAGGAGTCGCGGACGTGCGTCGGGAAGGAGAGCCAGTGCAGCCGCTGAGAGTGGCGCTGCTCGGCTGCGGCGTCGTCGGGACCGAGGTCGCGCGCCTGCTCAGCGCCCACTCCGAGGAGCTGGCGCAGCGGGTCGGCGCGCCGCTGCGGCTGGACGGGATCGCCGTCCGCCGTCCGGGGCGGCGCCGCGACCTTGACGTCGATCCCGCCCTGTTCACCACCGACGCGCTCGGCCTGGTCCGCCGCGCCGACGTCGTGATCGAGGTGATCGGCGGCATCGAACCCGCGCGGACGCTGATCCTGGCCGCGATGGAGGCCGGTGCCGGCGTCGTCACCGCCAACAAGGCACTGCTGGCCGAGGACGGCCCCGCGCTGTACGCCGCGGCCGACAAGTACGGCGTCGACCTCTACTTCGAGGCTGCGGTCGCCGGGGCGATCCCGCTGCTGCGCCCGCTGCGCGAGTCGCTGGCCGGTGACCGGGTGCGCCGAGTGCTCGGCATCGTCAACGGCACGACGAACTACGTGCTGGACAAGATGGACACCACCGGCGCCGGGTTCGCGGAGGCGGTCGCTCAGGCGCAGGCGCTGGGGTACGCCGAGGCCGACCCGACCGCGGACGTCGAGGGCTTCGACGCGGCCGCCAAGGCCGCGATCCTCGCCTCGCTCGCCTTCCACACCCGGGTGATGGCGTCGCAGGTACACCGCGAGGGGATCACCGCGGTGACCGCCGCCGACGTCGCCTCCGCTCGCGCGATGGGGGCGGTGGTCAAGCTGCTGGCGATCTGCGAGCGGACCGAGGCCCCAGGCGACGGTGAGGGCGTCTCCGTCCGGGTGCACCCGGCGATGATCCCGGCCGAC
The DNA here is from genome assembly GCA_046734255.1 of Actinomycetota bacterium. Classification (GTDB taxonomy): domain Bacteria; phylum Actinomycetota; class Actinomycetes; order Actinomycetales; family Kineosporiaceae; genus JBKPQU01. Next base: position 1,925 of record JBKPQU010000132.1, on the reverse strand, counting down.
CACCCGCTGGCCGGCGTCCGCGAGGCGTTCAACGCGGTCTTCGTCGAGGCGGAGGCCGCGGGGGAGCTGATGTTCTACGGCCGCGGCGCCGGCGGGCAGCCGACCGCCAGCGCCGTGCTCGGCGACGTGATCGGCGTCGCCCGGCACCGCGTGATCGGCGCCCGCGGCCCGGGGGAGTCCGCCTACGCCGATCTGCCCGTGCGCCCGATGGGCCAGGTGCTGACCCGGTACCACATCAGCCTCGACGTCGCCGACCGGCCGGGCGTGCTCGCCCAGGTCGCCCAGGTCTTCGCCGAGCACGGCGTCTCGATCGAGACCGTCCGCCAGCAGCAGCTGCCGGACCGCGAGGACGGCGGCGCGTCGACCGGGGGCCCTCGGGCCGCGCTGGTCGTCGTGACCCACACCGCCACGGACGCCGCGCTCGCCGCCACGGTCGAGGCGCTGGCCCGGCTGTCGGTGGTCGACGCGGTGAGCAGCGTGATGCGGGTCGAGGGCGAGGACTGAGCGATGGCCCACCAGTGGCGCGGGGTGATCGAGGAGTACCGGGAGCGGCTTCCGGTCGCCCCCGACCTCCAGGTGTTCTCCCTCGGCGAGGGCGGCACACCGCTCGTGCCGGCCCGGCACCTGTCCCAGCGGACCGGCTGCGACGTCTGGCTGAAGTGCGAAGGCGGCAACCCGACGGGGTCGTTCAAGGACCGCGGGATGACGATGGCGATCTCGGTGGCCGCGCGCGCCGGCGCCAAGGCGGTGATCTGCGCCTCGACCGGGAACACCTCGGCCTCTGCGGCGGCCTACGCCGCGGCGGCCGGCATGACCTGCGCGGTGCTGGTCCCGGACGGCAAGATCGCGATGGGCAAGCTCAGCCAGGCGATCGCCCACGGCGCGCGCCTGCTGCAGGTCGAGGGCAACTTCGACGACTGCCTGACCCTCGCCCGCAAGCTGGCCGAGCACCACCCGATCGAGCTGGTGAACTCGGTCAACCCCGCGCGGATCGAGGGCCAGAAGACCGCGGCCTTCGAGGTGGCCGACGCGCTCGGCCGGGCGCCGGACGTCCACTGTCTGCCGGTCGGCAACGCCGGCAACATCACCGCTTACTGGAAGGGGTACGTCGAGTACGCCGACGCCGGCTCTCCCGAGTCAGGTAGGCCGCGGATGTGGGGGTTCCAGGCGGCCGGGGCCGCACCCATCGTGCTCGGTCACCCGGTGGACGCGCCGGAGACCGTCGCGACCGCCATCCGGATCGGCAACCCGGCGTCCTGGAAGCAGGCGGTCGCCGCGCGGGACGCCTCGGGCGGTGTGATCGAGGCGGTGACCGACGAGCAGATCCTCTCCGCGCAGCGGCTGCTGTCCTCCCGCGAGGGTGTCTTCGTCGAGCCGGCCTCGGCGGCCTCGGTGGCGGGGTTGCTCGCCCGGCACGAGGCGGGGCAGCTCGAAGCGGGCCAGGTAGTGGTTTGCACGCTGACCGGCCACGGCCTGAAGGACCCGCAGCGGGCGCTGGTGGACGCCGACGGTCGGCCGGTGGAGCCGGTGCGGGTACCGGTGGACGCGCTGAGCGCCGCGCGGGCCCTGGAACTGGAGGCGTGAGCGTGGCCGCCCGCACCGTGCGCCCCGGCCCGGTCCCCGGTCCCGGTTCCGGGCGGACCGCCGAGGTGCGCGCCGGGACGGCGGTCCGCGTCCGCGTGCCGGCGACCAGCGCCAACCTCGGGCCGGGCTTCGACAGCCTCGGCCTCGCGCTGGCGCTGTACGACGAGATCGACGTCGAGATCACTCCGTCCGGGACCGTGGTCGAGGTCAGCGGGCACGGCGCGGCCGGGCTCCCGTGCGACGAGCGCCACCTCGTGGTGCAGGCGCTGCGGGCCGGTCTCGCCGCGGTCGGGGCCGGGTCGCCGGGCGTGCGGCTGGCCAGCCGGAACGCGATCCCGCAC
>JBKPQU010000131.1:0-18227 GCA_046734255.1 Actinomycetota bacterium | reverse complement strand
CACCTCGCCGCCGTCGCCGTCGAACTCAACGGCCGACCCCGCCAAACCCTGAACTGGCGCACCCCCGCCGAAGCCCTCAACGCCCTACTGTCAAACCCGTTCAACCCACCACGTGTTGCAACGACCGTCTGACCCCGGGGCGATCCAGACCCCGCAGACGTCGCACTCGGGCGACTGAACCCCGCATACGTCGCACTCGCCAGGTGGCGGAGCGCGGTCCGGTGCAGGACGCGGCGGCGCAGGCCGATGAACACAGCGGTGACGGTGTTGCCGAGGCAGAAGTAGACGGGGAAGAGCAGCAGGGCCGGATCCCATGCCTCGACGGCGAGGATGCAGAGCAGCCCGGTCATCCCGGCGAGGGCATAGGTGGCCATGGTCTCCGAGGTCGGATCGGCCCACGTCTTGGGCAGCAGGGCCATGAGGCCGGCTCCGTCCGCCACGGCCGCGCACGCGGAGGCCGCGGTCGGATCGGTCAACGTGATCCACCCGAGGACGCCGACCGCCGCGAGCGCGAGCATGACCAGGTTCGACGGCGTGAACCACCCCACCCCGCAGCGCACGGCCGCCGCCAGCACCGCCAGAGTGGTCAGCGCCTGCGCGGCCAGCACGACGAGACTCCACCGCCCGCCGTCCGCGCCGTGCGAGAGCGCCGCGACGATTGCGATCACGGACCACACCAGCCAGCTCCCGCGATGCGGCCTCGTGCTGCCGCGCCGGATGTCCCGCAGGTACAGGCCGCTGCCGACCACGCTGAGCCCCGCGCCCAGCACGCCGGCCACCGCCGCGCCCGCGTCGCCGATCGCGTTCCACTCCAGCCCGTCCATGACCTTCCGTTTCGCCTGTAGCGCAGGAGGATCAGACGGCCGGCGTGATACGAACGGACCTTGAGACAGCAGACGGTCAACGCACCGGGAGGATCATCGATGGCTCAGCTGATCTACTCGGCGATCTCCTCGCTCGACGGCTACATCGCGGACCAGGAGGGCTCCTTCGACTGGGCCGAGCCGGACGAGGAGGTCCACGCCTTCGTCAACGACCTCGAGCGGCCGGTCGGCACCTACCTGTACGGGCGCCGGATGTACGACGTGATGGTCGCGTGGGAGACCCTGACCGACGACCAGCCGGAGATGCACGACTTCGCGCGGATCTGGCGGGCGGCCGACAAGGTCGTGTACTCCCGGACGCTGGAGGCGCCGTCGAGCGCCCGGACACGGATCGAGCGATCCTTCGAGCCGGAGGCGGTCCGGCAGCTCAAGGCGTCGGCAACGCGCGACATCACCGTGGGCGGTGCCGAGCTCGCGGCTCAGGCGTTCGCGGCCGGTCTGGTCGACGAGTGCCACCTGTTCCTCGCGCCCGTCATCGTGGGCGGCGGGACGGCGTCCCTGCCCGGCCACGTGCGAGTGGACCTGGAACTGCTGGACGAGCGCCGCTTCGGGAAGGGCACGGTCTACCTTCGGTACCGGACGCGGCGGTGACGCGGCCTCTTCGGTGGAACGATGGTCCGGAGGCGGGCGTTGACGCCGGTGACGCGGGACACGACGACGTGAGGTGCGGGATGGGTCTGCTGCGTGGGATGCGCGGCGACCTTGCGACGTCCATCGGGGGTCCGTTCCTGGCGCAGCTCCACACCGTGTTCAGCGGAACCCGGCCGCAGATCATCGAGGAGCGGGAGCTGCTGATGCGGTTCCGCACCCGCCCGCACGTGTCGGCGACCGACGGCCCGATCGACCTCGACTCGGGCGTCGTCTGGCTCCGGGCACGGCCCGCCCGAGCTGACGGCGCTGACGGCGCTGACGGCGTGGCCGGCTCGGCCGAGGGCTGATCCGAGGGCGGCTCAGTCGCCCGGTTCGGTGCGGCCGAGGCCGGCCTCGCGGGCCTTGACGATGGCCTCGGCGCGCTGCGTGAGCTGGAGCTTGGCCAGGATGTTCGTCACGTTGTTGGCGACGGTCTTGGCCGACAGGAACAGCCGCTGCCCGATCTGCGCATTGCTCAGGCCGGCCGCCACCCCGTCGAGGATCGCCCGCTCGCGATCGGTGAGCTGCGGGAAGGGCTTCTCGTGGCTGGAGGGGACGTTGGCGAACCAGCTCTGCATGCGCCGGGCCAGGGCTGCGCCGAACACGGCCTGACCGGTTCCGGCCGCACGGACCGCGGTCACGATGTCCTCGCCGTCGGACCCCTTGAGTAGGTATCCCGATGCTCCGGCGGAGACGGCCGCGAAGACGGTGTCGTCGTCCTCGAACATCGTCAGGACCAGCACCGACGTGCCGGCGCCGCGGGCGACGATCTGCCGCGTGGCCTCGATGCCGTGCAGCGCGGGCATCTGCAGGTCCATCAGGATCACGTCGGGTGACAGTTCGGCCGCGAGACGAACCGCCTCGTTGCCGTCGTTCGCCTCGCCGAGCACGCCGATGCCGTCCGCGGCGTCGAGGACGGCGCGCAGCCCCTGCCGGACCAGCGGATGGTCGTCGGCGATCAGGACGGTGATCATCGCTCCACCACCGAGAGCTCATCCTCGGCGCCTGACGCCGAGACGGCATCCGGAGCGGAGTCCACCGGCGCGGCGTTGACGCCGGCACCCCTGGAGGACAGGGGATAGCGCGCCACCACGTGCCCCCCGGCGGACGAGGGTCCGGCGGTCAGTGTGCCGCCGAGCTCCTCCGCGCGTTCCCGCATGGCGGTGAGCCCGACCCCCGGCTGCCACGACGTGGTGGACCGGCCGTCGTCGCTCACCTCGAGCGTCACTTCTTGGGCTGAGGCCGTCAGGCGGACCCTGCAATGCTGGGCACCGCCGTGCCGGACGGCGTTCGCGATGGCCTCGACGGCGGTGCGGAACGCCGCGACCTCCACTGCCGCAGGCAGATCCGGGAGCCCCGCGGCGTCGATGTCGACGGTCGTGTCGGCACCGGCCGCGAGCCGCTCGGCGTGGACACGCACCGCGCCCACCAGACCGAGGTCGTCCAGCGCGGGCGGCCGCAGCTCGTACACCATGCCGCGGAGATCCGTGATCACCTGTGACGACGCCTCCTTGGCTCGGGCGAGGAACTCGTCGACGCGTGCGATCTCCGCCTCGTCCGAGGTGTGGGCCCGCAGGAGACCGGCGAGTCGCGCGCGCGCCGCGTCGAGATTCAGACCCAGTCCGGTGAGCATCGGGCCGAGCCCGTCGTGCAGGTCGCGGCGCAGCCGGCGACGCTCCTCCTCCCGCGCGGTCACCAGGCGCTGCCGTGAGTCGAGCAGATCGGCGGTCAAGGCCTCGGCGCGCACCGCCGGTCCGGCCTGACGGGCGATGTCGGACAGGACGCGCCGATCCTGCGCGTCGAAGGCGGTCTCCCCGCGGCGCGGCGAGGCCACGAGGGATCCGGCCGGTGCGCCCTGGAAGGTCAGCGCCCACCGTTCGATCCCGGCGGTCGCCGCCAGGTCTGGATCTCCCCAGGACGCCAGCACCGAGCCGTCGCCGGGCCGCTCGATGGCCACGTAGGGCAGCCGCAACGACGACGCGATCGCTTCCACGACCGCCGGCAGCACGCCGCCCGAGGCAGCCACGGCGTCCAGTCGCTGTCCGACGTCGCTGAGTGCCCGGTACGGATCGTTGCGCTGCCCGTAGAAGAGGCGGTCGACCACCCGCTGGACGAGACTTCGCACGGGAAGAACGGCCAGCGCGACCCCCACCGCGGCGATCGAGGCCGCGATCCGCTCGGTGACCATCCCCGCGACCACGGCGGTGATCAGGACGTAGCAACCGACGAGCACGATCGTGACCGTCGCGTACACCGCGGAGCGGCGGATGATCGTGTCGATGGCCCACAACCGGTAGCGCAGAACGGGAATCGCGAGCGTCGCGACGAAGAGGGTGCTGTCCAGGTAGTTCGAGACCTCACCGAGGTGTTCCGTCACCGCCAGGGGGAACAGCGCCAGCCCCACCACGACGCCCGCGGCACGCCACTTGAGCTGCTGTCGCTCGATACCCTTCGCCCGCCCGCACCGGACGACGACGCCGATACCCGCGATCAGACCCAGCAGGATGACCAGCGGGCCGAAGGGGGCCAGTGCGTCGGCGATCCCTCCTACCAGAGTGCCGGTCAGGGGACGCCGGAGTTCCGGCGGCGCCGAGGCCGGGAGCATGTCGCGTCTGGTGTTCGTGCCGAGGATGCCGCCCAGGACCGTCAGACACAGACCGATCGCGATCATCAGTTCGAGCGCCCGCCCCCAGCGGGTCGCCGGCTTGCCGGACGGGAACCGCACGTTGACCAGGCCCTGGATCGCGACCGGGACGATCCCCAGGCTGCCGAGCGACAGTCCCCACAGGGCGAGCTGCCCCGAATACCCGTGTGACACGGCGAACCACGCCGGGGCGACCGCCGCCAGCGCGATGACCACAGCCGCGGCCGCGCCGGACAGCAGCCAGCCGAACGGCAGATCGGGACGGCGGCCGATGAGGACCGATCCCGCGATGCCGTAGGGGAGGACCGTGAACGGCACCGCGAGCAGTCCACTGCGCACATCGGGCGAGACGTCGCCAACCGTCATGAGCAGGACGATCGCTCCCATGGTGCCGGCGAAGGCGATCACCAGGCTGGCCACCGCCGAAGCGGCGGAATGGCGCCTGGCGAGCCGGGTCAGGACGTTGGAGGCGATGAGGCGACGATGCCCGACGCCGAACACCGCAGGCAACGGCTCTTGATCCCGCGCCGCCGGGAAGATCTCCCGGACGCGAGGGAACCGCCGCTCTAGCCGCGGGGAACGCGGGACGGCGAGCGTTTCGTCGTCAAGCCAGCGCCGGCGCGTCCCTCGCCCGGCCACACACACCGGAGAGAGCCATGAGATTCGTGCGTTGGGCCGCCGTGGCCGTCACCGCCCTGATGTCCCTGATGAACCTGCCGATGGTTTTCGAGGCCGCCGAGCAGAAGATCCCGGTCCCACTCGCCTGGGCCATCACCGTCCTCGGCTTCCTTGGGATCGTGGCCGCGGTCGGCCTCGCCGTGCGAGCCCCGTGGGGGCGTCCCGCGGTCCTCGCCGTCGGCGCGGTGAACGCGGTCGGTGCCGTGATCGCGCTCGTCACCAGTACCGAAGGAGCCGTCATCGGGCTCGTGGTCAGCGCGCTGATCCTCGTCCTCGGCTTCCTGACCTCGGACACCGACTCGTCCCCCCAGCGCGTTTCCTCGCCATCCCTCGGTTGAGCCTGAGCGCAGCGCGAGCGCGACCCCGCGTCGCGCTCGCTGCGGGCGCTGGTCAAGATGCGCAAATCCGGGCAGAACCTAGACTCGTGACGCGTGACTGAACGCTCTGCGGCCACTACTGAAAGTGGTGACGGGGGCACCGGCACGAGCGTCATCCGAGAGCGCGTCGAGGAACTCGCGCACTCACCGGTTTTCGTGGATTCCACCGGACGCCGTCGCACGTGGGTGACGTGGACCTTGGGCCTGGTGGCCGGGGCGTGCGTGGGGTACCTCGCACTGCTCGCGCTCAGCTTCATCGGAGGCCCGATCACGCCGAAGCAGTTGCTTCCGCTGCCCGGAGTCCCGAACTCGCACCAACGTGCGGACGTGTCGAAGCCGGACGGCGGCGGCTCGACAGCCTCGGGCACGACCGGTTCCGGCGGCACGGTGGGTAACGTGCCGCCGCCGCTGGGTGGCACCGGTGGCCCCTCGGCCTCCACGACGCCGCCGACCGCTCGGTCGACTACGCCCACCCCCTCGTCCCCCTCGTCCCCCTCGTCGCCCGCGACCGCGACGTCCACCACGCTTCCGGTGCCGCCCCTGCCGACGACGGTCCCGACGCCGCCGCCGCCGGTGCCATCGAACCTCCCACCGCCGTCCTCGGTCCTACCGCCGGCCACGGCCCCGGTGCCCGTCGGCGGGTGAGTCTGGACACCAATGTGACCCGAGCCAATCAAGCGACGAGGGCGCACTGGCCGACCCTCGTCTTCATCCTTCTCACTCTCGCCGCCGCGCTCCTCCTGCACGGCTACGTCGGCGGCGAGGTGGTGGGCGCCGGAACCGTGCGACCGCCGGGTGCTGACGCGCGTGTCCCGGAACGCATCCGCGACGGCGGTCCCGTCGTCGGCATCCACGCGGGGGCCATCGATGCCGCATCCCTGCCGAGGCGCACGGCGATCCTGAGCTTCGACGACGGTCCCGACCCCACCTGGACGCCGCAGATTCTCCGCATCCTGCAACGGCATGGGGTGCCCGGCACGTTCTTCCTGCTGGGCAACCAGATGTTGCGCTACCCCGACCTGGTGCGCCAGGAGCTGCGCCAGCACAACGAGATCGGGAGCCACTCGTTCAGCCATCCTGACCCGACGCTGCTGTCGCCGCGTGAGCGTCGGTCGCAGCTGGAGCAGGCCCAGCTGGCGCTGGTCGGTGTCACAGGGTTGACGACCAATCTGTACCGCCCGCCGTACTCGTTCTCCAACGACGCGCTGGACGACGGCTACTGGGACGTCATCCGCGAGGCGCACGCGCAGGGCTACGTCACCGTGCTCGCCGATATCGACTCCCGCGACTGGGAGCGGCCCGGGGTCAACGCGATAGTCGACGACGCCACGCCGCACGGCGGCCAGGGCGCGCTGATCCTCATGCACGACGCCGGCGGGAACCGCGCGCAGACGGTGGCGGCACTCGACATCCTGATCCCGCGGTTGAAGGCCATGGGCTACCGGTTCACGACGGTCGGCCAGGCATTTCATGTCGAGCCGTACGGTCAGGCCTCACCCGGTCAGCTGCTGCGGGGACGCGCGGTGTCGTGGGCGACGAAGGCGTCCGGTGTGATGACGACGGTGTTCTGGGCGGCGTTCCTGGTCGCCGGCATGCTCACCGTGGGGCGGCTTCTCCTGATGGTGGCGTTCGCCCGCCGGCACGGCCGCAAGCGCCGGGCCTGGCTGTGGGGTGCTCCGGTCACCGAGCCGGTGTCGGTGATCGTCCCTGCCTACAACGAGAGAGAGGGCATCGAGGCGGCGGTCCGGTCGATCGCCGGCAGCGACCACCCGGTGGAGGTCATCGTCGTGGACGACGGCTCCACGGACGGGACAGCCGACCTCGTGGAGAGCCTCGGCCTGCCCAACGTGACGGTCGTCCGCAAGCGCAACGGGGGCAAGCCCTCCTCGCTCAACGCCGGCATGCGCGTCGCCCGGCATGACCTGCTGGTGCTCGTGGACGGCGACACGCGGTTCGAGCCTGACACCGTGAGACGCCTCGTCCAACCCTTCGCCGCCCCCCTCGTCGGTGCCGTCTCGGGCAATGCCAAGGTCGGCAACCGCCGCAGGCTGCTGGGTCGCTGGCAGCACATCGAGTACGTCATGGGCTTCAACCTCGACCGCCGCCTGTACGACGTCCTGCAGTGCATGCCCACCGTGCCGGGGGCCGTCGGCGGCTACCGTCGCAGGGCGCTCGCCGAGGCGGGGTGGCTCAGCGACGACACGCTCGCGGAGGACACCGACCTGACCACGGGGATCGTGCGCGCCGGGTGGCAGGTGGTCTACGAGGACACTGCCCGCGCATGGACCGAGGTGCCGTCCTCGTGGGGGCAGCTGTGGAAGCAGCGCTACCGGTGGTGCTACGGGACGCTGCAGGCGATGTGGAAGCACCGCAGAGCGGTGATCCAGAGGGGGCCGAGCGGACGGTATGGCCGCCGCGGACTGCTGCTGATGGCGCTGTTCCAGGTGGCCCTCCCGCTCACCGCACCCGTCATGGACCTTTTCCTGCTCTACGGCATCCTGTTCCGGGACCTGAGCACGACGCTCCTGCTCTGGGGCGGGATGGTGGCAGTACAGTTGCTGTCGGCGCTGTACGCCTTCCACCTGGACGGCGAGCGCATCCGGGTCCTGTGGTCACTTCCCCTGCAGCAGCTGGTCTATCGCCAGCTGATGTACCTCGTGGTATTCAACTCGGTGCTCGCGGCCCTCTACGGGATCCGCCTTCCGTGGGTCAAGCTGCGACGCACGGGTGAGGTCGACGTCCACGAAGGCGTCGTGGGGGCCGAGCCGGCGGCTCGCCGCTGAGCCGGCCGTGGTGCGATCGGCCCTTGCCCGAAGCCTGGTCTCGGCGGCCGTGGTTGCGGGGTTGCTGTCCGGTTGCACGCCGGCCCGACACCCGAGCGACGGCGCCCGCGGTGTTACGCCGGCCGAGCGTGTGTCCCCGTACGTCGACATGACGCTCACTGCCGCGCCCGATCTCGCCCGGGCGGCGGCGTCCAGCGGCGTACGCATCTTCACCCTGGCCTTCATCACGACGGGGGCGTCCTGCGAGCCGGCCTGGGGCGGGGTGCTCAGCTACGACGATCCCGGTATCGCCGCGCGCATCCGGCAGCTCCGGCAGTCCGGCGGCGACGTCCGCGTTTCGTTCGGGGGAGCGCGCCCGCTCGACCTCGCCGAGAGCTGCGACACGGCACGGGCCCTGGAGGGCGCCTACCGCAAGGTGATCGACGCCTTCGGCATCGAGCGGGTCGACTTCGACGTCGAGGACCCGGCCCTGGGCGATCCCGAGGTCGTGCGCCGCCGCAACCAGGCGATCTACGCGCTGCAGGCAACCGCGAAGCGGCGAGGTGACATGCTCCGGGTCTCGTACACGCTGCCGGCCGGGCCCGAGTCGCTCACGGAGGAGGCCGAGGCTCTGCTGCGGGACGCGCGCTCGGCCGGCGTCGACGTCGATGCCGTCAACGTCCTGGCGATGGACTACGGGACGGCGTCGCCCGACATGGCGGCCCGGGCGATCGCCGTCGCGGGGTCGACCAAGGCGTTCATCCAGGGACTGTGGCCGGGGACCTCGGATACCGACGCCTGGCGCAGGGTCGCCATCACGCCGATGATCGGCGTCAACGACACCGTCTCGGAGACGTTCCGACCCGAGGACGCGGCACGGCTGGTCGACTTCGCCCAGGCGCACGACCTGGGATGGCTCTCGTTCTGGTCGGTGAACCGCGACCGGCCCTGCCCGAGGGGAACAGGTCACGGCGGTGCCGTCGACTCCTGCAGCGGTGTGGGCCAGCAACCGGGCGAGTTCGCAAGGATCTTCGCCAGGTACGCCCGCGCCGCCGGTTGAGGCCGCTCGAGGAGGGGGCTCGGCGCCGCGACCCTCAGCCGACGATGGTGACGGGCGTGCCGAGGTGGACCCACGGCAGGACGTTCCGGTCGATGACCTCCGGTACGCGGATGCACCCGTGGGAGACGGCATGGCCGATGCTTGCCGGGTTGTTCGTACCGTGGATCCCCACCTGCCCGGGGCCGCCGAGGAACTCGGTCAGCGTCGGTGAGTAGGCAGAGGTGCCGAGGACGAACGTGCCGAACTCCCCACCGGCGTTGGTCGGCTGGATCGCGTCGGTGACGTAGAAGTGGCCCGTCGGCGTCCGGTATCGGCTGGATCCGATCGCCACGGGTGCCGTGACGTGCTTGCCGCCCTGCAGCGAGATGGTGATCGTCCTGGCGGACAGGTCCACGGTGATCGAGTCGAAGACCTGCTGCAGCGTGACGTCCGATCCGCGGACGTAGCCCTGCGAGCCGTTGGGCCGCATCGCCAGGTCGACCATGATCCAGTCGCCCCCCTCGATGACCTTGCGCACCAGCAACACCGTGTGCGAGCCCATCAGAGTCACGGGCTTGAGCGTGAGCTTCGGGGAGCCGTTCGGCTTCTGGTAGACCGTGATCGTGTGGCTCACGACCGCACGCATTCCGGTCGGTGTCGCTGTGGTTCGGGACTTCCCGCTCGGGGAGGAGACGGCAGGAGTGGCCGCCGCGCCGGGGAGCGACCTGAGATACGCGTCGCCGTCGCCGCACCCCGCCACCAGAGCGGCGGCGAGGGCGGCGACCGCAATCCCCTTCAGCGGGTGCATCGTCAGCCGGTAACGCGGACCTCGCCTTGGACGGGCTGATCCACACCGGTCAGCGGTGGCTGAGCCGCCGGCTCAGAGGGCGATGGTACCTCGGTCGGCGGCTCGGTCGCCGACGGGGGAGTACTGGGCGACGGGCTCTCCGAAGGCTCCGTCGGTGTGCCGGGCACCTCGCAGGCGATGCCGTCGTGGTCCCGGTCGAGGCCGCGCTTCGCAAGCTCCTCGTACAGCGCGTCGTCCACGGCGAACGTCGTGTCGGGGATGGTGTCGCCCTGCACCTGGTCCACGGCACCTTCGCGGCCGACGCCGTCGGGGTAGAGCTTGTGCACTTCGTCGCAGTTCGTGCACTTCGGCAGGCGCGGGGGCGGCGGCTGGGTCTCGGTGACGTCGGTCGAGCTCGGGCTGGAGGACGGCGGGGACTCGGTGGCGGTCGCCATGCCGGGAGCCACCAGAAGAGCCGCGCCCGTCAGGACAGCAGCGCTCACGATCGTGCCGTGGCGGAACATGCGTCTCCCTCCTGCGTCAAAACAGGGATGAATCCAGCCGGGTGCAGTGGGGAGATCGGGCAACTGATCCGGAGCGTTACATTCGTACGGTTCCTCCCCGGCCGACATGTTGGCAGGGCTTTGGATCACCCGCAGGCGAACGGGGAAAACGTTGCTGAAGCGGCGTGGTCCGGAGGATCGGCCAGCCTCCCCGAGGCGGCGGGATCATGGCGCTGTGTTCGCCAGACAGGTCGGTGACGGGCAGCCGCTGCTGCTGCTGCACGGCCTGCTGATGTCCGGCGAGATGTTCGCGCCGGTGGAGGATGCGTTGGCGGCCCGCCGTCGCCTGGTCATCCCCGACCTCCGCGGGCACGGCAAGAGCGCCGATCTGCCCGGGCCGTACGCCGTCGACCGGCTGGCCGCGGACGTCGCGCGCCTGATGGACGAACTCGGCCTACGACGGGCCGACGTGCTCGGGTACTCGCAGGGCGGCGCGGTCGCCCAGCACCTCGCGCATGCCTACCCGCAGCGGGTCCGGCGTCTGGTGCTCGCCTGTACCTTCGCTTCCAACGTCGCCTCGACGCGCGAGTGGTTCGAGGCGCTGCTCTCCCCGTGGCTGCTGCGCGCGATCGGCCCCGGGCGGATGGCGGCACTCGTGGCGCGGGCCGGCGGTGGGCCCCGGCTGAGCCGCGAGCAGGCGGCGACGCTGCGCCGGGCGCTGGAGGCCAACGACCGGACGACCGCCGTCCGGGCGCACCGGGCGATGCTCGCGTTCGACAGCCGCCCCTGGATCGGCGAGATCGCCGCGCCCACCCTGGTCGTGTGCGGCTCCGCCGACAGGGCCGTGCCTCGGCGGCACGCCGAGATGCTGATGGGCCGCATCCCGCGCGCCGAGTTGTGCACCGTCCTGGGAGCCGGCCACCTGCTGGCCTGGACCCACCCGACGGAGTTCGTCCATGCGGTCGAGGGCTGGCTCGCCCGGCCCGAGTGAGTACGTCATCCGCCGCCGAGTGTGGCGCCGCCCACGTCGCCGTGACGGACGAACCCGGGAACCACAGGGGCGGCCCGAGGAGTTCCACGTCTTGATGGCTGACAGGGGTGCGGGACTGCTGGCCGGCGACGTGACCGGTGCCGGGGAGGGCCGGCGGCCGGTGCGGGAGCGTGCGGCCCGCGCGGTCGGAGCCGTCCTCGTGCTGATCCTGATCGCCGCGGTACTCACGACGGCGGTCGGCTGGGTGATCACCCCACCGGTCAATGACCTGCCCGATCGCGTCAGGAACCTGCTCGAGCGGCACGGCGGCGGCGGTGTCCTGGTCCTACCGCAACCCGACCGGGCGGGCGAGGCGCTGGTGGCGACCGAGGATCACCGCTTCTACTCCCACCATGGGCTCGACCCCTTCGGCGTGGCGCGGGTGGCATGGGCCGCGGCGCACGGCCGCGACGCCGGAGGCGCGACCATCGACCAGCAGCTGGCCAAGATGGTGTACGGGCAGGGGCACGGTGGCCTGCTCGCCGAGTTCGACGAGGCCGTGCTCGCGCTCAAGATCGATCACGAGTATCCCAGGGACCAGATCCTGTCCGCCTACCTCACCGTCGTGTACTTCGGCCACGGCTACTACGGACTCGACCAGGCGGCCGGCGGCTATTTCGGCGTCACGCCCGCAGAGCTGTCCTGGGGCCAGGCGAGCCTCCTGGCAGGGTTGGTCCTGGCCCCCAGCGCCTACGACCCGCTCCTGCACTTCGACGCCGCCCGCGAACGGCAACGACATGTGCTCGACCGACTGGTCGCGGCGGGCAATCTGACCGCGCCGCAGGCCGACGCGGCCTCCGCTTCGCCGCTCGGCCTGCGATCCGGTACGTGAGTGGCACTACGATCCGGGCGATGACTCTCGCTGAGGCATGCTGAACGCCGTGGCGCCTGCGGCAGTCGTCTTCGACCTCGACGGGGTTCTCCTCGACTCCGAAACGCGATGGAACGAGGCCAAGGAGGCACTCGTCCGCGAGGCCGGTGGGCGCTGGCGGGACGATGCGCCCACGCAGATGATGGGCATGAGCTCGCCGGAGTGGGTGGCGTACCTGCGGGACAGCCTCGGCGTACCGATGGACGCCGAGGCGATCAATCGCGACGTGGTGCGCCGCATGGAGGAGGGCTACCGTCGCGAGCTGCCGTTGCTGCCCGGTGCGGGGGATGCCGTTCGTGCCCTCGCCGGACGATGGCCGCTCGGGCTCGCCTCGTCGTCGAACCGGGAGATCATCGACCTCGCCCTCGAACTCGCGGGCTTCGGCGGCGCTTTCCGGGCGACCGTCTCCTCCGAGGAGGTCGACCGCGGCAAGCCCGCCCCGGACGTCTACCTCGAAGCCGCGCGGCGACTCGGCGTCGATCCCGGGCGCTGCGTGGCGATCGAGGACTCCTCCAACGGACTGCGCGCGGCGGCTGCTGCGGGGATGACCGTGATCGCCGTCCCCAACCCTCACTACCCGCCTGCTCCGGATGCGCTGCGTCTGGCTGCCGTCACCGTTGCCGTCGTCGGGGACATCACGCCGACGCTGATCGAGGAGCTCGACCTACCGCGCTGATCATGGGCGAAAGGGTGTTTTGGAGCCGGCAAACCACCCATCCGTCCATGATTAGCGCAGCAGTGGCCGTGACCGGCACCGGAGTCAGGCGCGCCCGTTCACCGGGATTCCCAGTGAGTGATCCTCTCCACCGGCAGGCGGTACGCCGGCCTGAAGTCGGTGCTCCCACCCATTCGGTTGCTGTGAGTGACGAATTGTCCGAGATCTGTCGATATTGTCAGCCGATCCGTTACGGATCAGAGTTTGGGGATGAGCACGTACCGGCCGCTGGACCGGACCGCGATCGAGGATCTGCCGGAGGAAGCCCCGGTCCGGGACTGGATGGGAACGATCAGGGACACTGGCAAGCGGTTCAGGCGGGTCGAGGCGACAGACCGCGCCGCGGGAATGACCTACTTCGGCGTGCTGGCGATCTTCCCTGCCGCGATCGCCCTGGTCTCCCTGGTCAGCCTCGTGGGCGAGCCCGAGAAGACGATCCAGACCTTGCTGGACCTGGTCCAGCAGCTCGGGCCGGCGTCGGCGGTCGACCAGCTGCGCGGGCCGATCACCCGGCTGGCGGACGTCTCGAGTGGCCGCCCCGCCTTCGTCATCGGCCTCGCGCTCGCGATCTGGTCGGCGTCCGGCTACATCGGGGCGTTCGGGCGAGCGGTCAACGGCCTGTACGGCGTGCCGGAGGGTCGCTCGTTCATCCGGCTTCGCGGGACGCGACTGGTGCTGACGCTCCTGGCCCTGGTGACCGGGTTCGTCTTCGCGAGTGCCATCACCCTGAGCGGCAGCGTCCTGAAGGCCGTCGGCGACGCCGTCAGCGCCGGCAGCCTGTTGGTCACCTCCTGGCGGTGGGCGCGCTGGCCGGTCGTCGTGCTGCTTGTCGCGGCCTTCCTCGCCGCCCTCTATCACTTCGCACCGAACGTTCGCCCCCGCAGGTTCCGCCCGATCACCGCCGGGTCGCTGCTTGCATTGATCGTGGGGGCCGTGGGGTCGGTGCTGTTCGCCCTCTACGTCGGCAGGTTCGGCTCGTACGGCCAGACCTACGGAAGCCTTGCCGGGGTGATCATCGCCCTCGTGTGGTTCTGGCTGTCGAACCTGGCGATCCTGTTCGGCGCCTGCCTGGACGTCGAGATCGAGCGGCACCGGGAACTGGCGGCCGGCGTCGCCGCCGAGCCTGACCCGCTGCTCCCGTTGCGCGGCATCAGGATTCCCGCGTAGCAGGGCCCCGGTGGGTCCCAAGGGCCCCCGGGGCCGTGGCTGGCTCGAAAGCCCTGGGTCAGAAGCGATCGGGTGTGTCGAGGATGTGGTAGGTCGTGGACGTGGGCGGTCCGGTCACGCCGGCGTCCGCAGCGATCGGCCCGATGTCCCCCTGCGACGCGGCGAAGAAGGCGTCGAAGGACTCGCGGCTGTCCCACTCGTCGATGACGAGGACGTTCCCGTCGGCGTCCTCGACGAACATGTGGTGCAGACAGCCCTGCCTCCGCCCGGCGTCCGACACGCGCATCATCGCTTCGCTGTGCTTGCCCACGATCGCTTCCATGTTGGAGGCCTTGCCTCCCGGGAACTTCGTCACGACGACGACGCTCATTTGTCCCTCCCCGGCGCCAGATGCCGACCCTGATGGCGGCGGTCGATCGTATGGCGCGCCGCCGGGCTCGTCCATGACGCGACTCCCTAAGGGCGAGTCGCGACGTTACGTACGGATCGTCGGGCTGCGTCAGCGCATGCTGGGGATCGCCGGGCTGATGATCTGCGCCGACGGCAGGGTCACCTCGTGCGGCCCGGGGCCCAGCGTCACCGGTCCCGACGCGGTGCGGCCGTCGACCGTGAACGTCGCATCCTCGTCGGCGGGTGGGTGGAACGTCGCCGTCACGCCGAACGGGATGGTGTACCGGGCGGTGAAGGCGCCGCCGTCCGTGGTCCACTCGACGGCGATCGGGCCCAGCGCCGAGTCCACCGTCGCAGCGACGCGGTCGATCCCGGCCACCGGACGCGGAGCGAGGACGACGTGGCGGTACCCCGGCGATTCGGCGTCCGGAGCGATCCCCGCGAGATGGCGGTACACCCAGTCGATCACCGCGCCGTAGGCGTAGTGGTTGAACGACAACATGTGGCCCTCGCCGTGGTCGGGCAGGTGCATCACGCCGTCGTGGATGGACCCGTCGGGACGGATCGCGTCCCACCGCTCCCACACCGTCGTGGCGCCGTGGTCGACCTGGTACAGCCAGGACGGCATCTCCCGCCGCAGCAGCATGAGGTAGGCCTCGGACACGTGGCCGGTCCGGGTCAGCGCCGGCAGGACGAGGGGCGTGCCGAGGAACCCGGTGGCGATGCGCCCGTTCGCCTCCCGCACGAGATCGGCCAGCGCCCGCCCGACCTCGTCGTGCTCCGCGGCCGGCGCGATGCCCAGCTCCAGCGCGACCGCGCACCCCGTCTGCGTCGTGAGCGCGTGCTCCCGCCAGCGCGCCCACGTCAGCCGTGCCACCTCGTCCGCCAGCTCGCCGTAACTGCGGACGCCGTCCGGGTCGCCCAGCACCGTGCACGTGCGGGAGACGAGGCTCGCGCTGTGCGCGAAGAACGCGTTGGCCAGGAAGTCCGAGGAGGTCTTGGCCTCGTGCGGGCGGTCGCCGGGCGCGTCGGGGTCGAGCCAGTCGCCGAACTGGAACTCACCGCCCAGCAGGCCGTCCTCGTGCCGGCGCCCCTGCAGGTAGGCGACGAGAGCCTTCATGCTCGGCAGCTGCGCCGCCAGGACGTCGCCGTCGTCGTAGGCGACGTGCACCGCCCACGGCACCATCGTGGCGGCGTCCGCCCACCCAGCGCGCCCGTTGGCGAACTCGCCCTCACCCAGGACGTTCGGCACCACGTTCGGCACGGCACCGTCGGTGGTCTGGTCGAGCGCGACATCGACGAGCCAGCTCTCCCAGAACGCACGTGCGTCGAACAGGGTGCACGCGGTCGGGGCGAAAGCTTGCGCGTCCCCGGTCCAGCCGAGCCGCTCGTCCCGCTGCGGGCAGTCGGTGGGGACGGCGACGAAGTTGTCCCGCTGTGACCAGCGGACGTTCTCGTGGAAGCGGGTGAGCGTGGGATCGGAGCAGGTGAACGTCCCGCGCGGCGGGATGTCGCTGCTGATCGCCAGCACCTCCGCGTCGACGACCTCCGCCGTCGTGGTCACCTCGGCGTAGCGGAACCCGTGGAAGGTGAAGGACGGCTCGAGGACGACCGGTTCCTCGCCGGCGAGCACGTAACTGTCGGTCGCCTTCGCCGACCGGAGCGAGCGGGTGTGGAGACTGCCGTCGGCCTCCAGCACCTCCGCGTGCCGGACGACGACGCCCTCCCCGGCCCGGCCGCGGACGGTGAGGCGCACGAACCCGGCGATGTTCTGGCCGGCGTCCAGCAGGAGCGTGCCCTCGCCGCCGCTGCCCTCGCTTCGCCGGGGCCGGAAGGTCTCGACGACCCGGACCGGCGCCGCGACCTGCGGCTGGAGGGAGGTCAGGTCGAGGGAGACCAGGGTGGCCTGCACCCAACTCGAGTCGTCGAATCCGGGGCTGTCCCACCCGGGCTGCCGATGCCGGAGGTCGACGTTGCAGCCGTCGTAGAGGTCGGCGGAACGGATCTCGCCGGTCGAGGCGCGCCAGGTCTCGTCGGTGGCGATCGTGACCGTCGAGCCGTCAGCCAGTTCGACCTCCAACTGGGCGAGCAGGGCGAGCGTGCTGCCGTACCTGTTGCGGTCGTCCTGCGGGTCCCAGCCGAGCCGGCCGCGGTACCAGCCGTCGCCGAGGACCCCGGCCAGCACGTTCTCGCCGCCGGTCAACAGTCCGGTGACGTCGTGCGTGGCCACGAGCAGCCGGTGGTGGTATGACGTCCAGCCGGGGTCGAGGAGATGGTCGCCCACCCGGACGCCGTTGATGCGCACCTCGTGAACACCCAGCGACGTCACGTGCAGCCGTGCGCGGACCGGCGCGGCCGGCAGCGCGAAGGGCTTGCGCAGCAGCGGAGACGGTGACTGCGCCCGTGCGCCGGGGTCGTCGGGCAGCGCCACGGCGGACGCCTGCCACTCCTCGGGCGCGAGCAGTCCGGCCTCGACGGTCGCGGCCTCGCTCCAGGGGGACCAGCCGGACTCCGTCGCCACCCGGACCCGCAGATGCCGGACCTCGCGGCTGCGCAGCGGACCGCCGGGAGCGAGAACGGCGAGCTGCGCGTCCCCGTCGACAGTCCCGGTGCCGGCGACGTCCGTGTCGAAGGCCGGCGTCGGCGCGGACTGCAACTCGTACGCCAGCTGCCGGTCGGCGCTGTCCGACTCCACGGACCAGTCGACCCGCAGCGGACTGCGGCCGCCGAGGCCGGCGGGGGAGCGGCGGACCGCGAGGGCGCGAATGCGGGTCCCGGCGTCGGTGCGGTCGGCTGCGGGAACGGTCACGGCGGTCCACCCTCGGGGTCGGAAGCTGGGATGCGGAGGCGCGAAGGATGCGACTTCTTTGCCTTCTCTTGACTGAACCGTTACAAGCCAACCTTGTCAAGTCCGCATTCGGCCACTCAGGCCGTAACAGCTCCACTCGCACGCCGCGCCACATGGGTCCAGAATGATCCCTGGCACACCCTTGACGGGCGCGGTGAGCGCTTCTATGCTCTCCGCAACCGGACTAGTGAAACGTTCAAATCCGGATCCCCCACAATGTCCACCAAGTACTGGAGGTTCCCCAGATGAAGATCGCTGGTCTGAGATGGGCGACCGCAGGCGTGGCCGCGGTCGCGCTCATGACGATGACCGCCTGCGGCGGCTCCGGGTCCGCCTCGGGCGGATCGGAGAGCGGCAAGACGACGATCACGCTGCTCATCGACAACGCCGACACCACGGTCAAGAGCGCCGATGCTGTGATCGCGGCGTTCCAGAAGGCGAACCCGGACATCGTCGTCAAGACCGAGACCAGGCCGGGTGGGTCGGACGGGGACAACATCGTCAAGACCAAGCTCTCGACCCAGGAGATGGAGGACGTCTTCTGGTACAACTCCGGCTCCCTCATGCAGGCGCTGAGCCCGGAGAAGAACCTGGTCGACCTGACGAACGACCCGGTCCTGAAGGACACGGATCCCTCGTTCCTGCCGACGGTCACCCAGAACGGCAAGGTCTACGGCGCGCCGGTGGGGACCGCGATGGGTGGCGGCATCCTCTACAACAAGGACGTCTACGCCAAACTCGGCCTGCAGGTGCCCAAGACCTGGGCGGAGTTCGAGGCGAACAGCGACAAGATCAAGGCGGCTGGGATCTCCCCCGTGATCGGCAGCTTCGGCGACACGTGGACCTCGCAGCTGTTCGTGCTCGGCGACTACTGCAACGTTGCCGCAGCGGATCCGACCTTC
>JBKPQU010000130.1:0-7439 GCA_046734255.1 Actinomycetota bacterium | reverse complement strand
CCCACAGCCCGCTCCGGCCGTCCAGCGTGCGGCCGGCGACCAGGAGCTGGGCGTCGGGTTCCCACGTGCCCTGCGCCACGACCCGCCGGCCCAGCGCCCTGGCCGGGAACGGCTGCCGTGCCGTGAGCACCTCCGCCAGCGGCACCGGCCGGGCCTGCCTCGCCTCGCGCTCGGCCTCGGCGACCCGGCCGCGCTCGCGGGCACGGTCCAGCTGCCACTGGCCGAGCAGGCTCATCCCGGTGGCTGCGGCGAGCACCACGACCAGCAGCGCCAGCCAGCGCGGTCGGCACGCGGTGCGAAGCACCAGGTCACGGTAACCCCGGCGGTCCGGGCGCCGTCGCGACGGTGACGGAGCCCGAAACTCGTTGGCGGCGAGGGCCGCAGGTTTCTTACCGTGGACGTTCGTGATCCCCCTCCCGGACGCCGTCCTCGTGACGCCTGACCTGCGGTCGCCGACCCGCTACCTCATGCGGTTGGCGCGGCAGCAGTGGCGCACGCTCGCGCTCGGAATCGGGCTCGGAGTCGTCTGGATGGCGAGCAACGCGCTGGTCCCCGCCGTCCTGGGGCGGACCATCGACGCCGGCGTGATCGCGCGGGACGGCGGCGCGCTGCTGACCGGGTGCCTGGTGCTCCTGGGGTTGACCGCCGTCCAGGCGACCACCGGCGTCATGCGCCACCGGATGTCCACGCAGAACTGGCTGGCCGCCGCGATCCGCAGCTCGCAGCTGGTCGGCCATCACGTCGCCGACCAGGGCCCGGCGGTGGCCGCCACGGCCACCACCGGCGAGGTTGTCTCGATCCTCACCTCCGACGCCTCCCGGATCGGCGAGCTGTACGACGTCACCGCGCGGTTGTCCGGTGCCGTGGTGTCCGCCGTGCTGGTGGCCTGGCTCGTGCTGCGGATCGACCTGTGGCTGGGCCTGACCGTCCTGATCGGGCTGCCGGTGCTGATCGCGTCGCTGTCGGTCGTCGTCCGCCCGCTCCAGGCCCGGCAGGCCGAGCGCAGGGAGGCCGAGGGCCAGCTGACCGCGCTCGGCGCCGACACCGCGGCCGGGTTGCGCGTGCTGCGCGGGATCGGCGGCGAGCCGCAGTTCCTGCGCCGCTACCACGCACGCAGCGAGCAGGTGCGGCTGGCCGGCGTCAGGGTCGCCGGACTCCAGGCCACCCTGGACGCCGCGCACGTGGCGCTGCCCGGGGCGTTCGTCGTCCTGCTCACCTGGCTCGGGGCCCGGGCAGCGATCACCGGCCGGATCACCCCCGGCGAGATGGTCACGCTCTACGGGTACGCCGCCTTCCTGGTCATCCCGCTGACCACGGCCACCGAGGCGCTGGGCAAGGCCGTGCGGGCCAAGGTGGGAGCCGGCCGGCTGGTCACGCTGCTCCGCGTGCGGGCGGCGCACCAGGGCGTGCCCGCGCCCCGGCGGCCCATGCCGCCGCCGGGGACGCCGGTGGTCGATCCGGCGTCCGGGTTGACCGTGCACCCCGGCCTGATCACCGCGGTGGTCAGCCCCCAGCCGGACGAGGCCGCGGCGCTCGCCGACCGGCTGGCCCGGCTGGAGGACGACCTCCCGGCCGGCGACGGTGAGGCGCCCCGGCGGCGGCTCGCGCCCGCCCGGCTCGGCCCGGTGCCGATCACCGAGCTTCCGCTGGACGAGTTGCGCGCGCGGATCCTGGTCAGCGACGCCGAACCCCGGCTGTTCACCGGGACGCTGCGGGAGGAGCTGGACCCGGGCGGCGGGCACACCGACGCCCGGATCCTGCAGGCCATGCAGGTCGCGGACGCGGCCGACGTGCTGGACGCGGTGCCGGACGGCCTGGACGGGGTGGTCGAGGAGCGCGGCCGCTCGTTCTCGGGCGGCCAGAGGCAGCGGATCGCGCTGGCCCGGGTGCTGCTCGCCGACCCCGAGGTGCTCGTCCTGGTCGAGCCGACGTCCTCGGTCGACGCGCACACCGAGGCGCGGATCGCGCAGCGGCTGCGGGCGGCGCGCGCGGGCCGGACCACGGTGGTCGCCACCGCCAGCCCGCTGCTGCTCGACCACGCCGACCGGGTGGCGTTCCTGCAGGACGGCGAGGTCGCGGCCGAGGGCAGCCACCACGAACTCCTGCACACCCACCCGGCCTACCGGGACACCGTTCTTCGAGGGGAGGACACGTGAGCACGCCGACCGCGACGCCGGCCGTGACGCCGTCGACGGCGCCGTCGAACCGGCTGCCGATCGCCGGGCCGGCCGAGGTGCGCCGGCACACCTGGCTGCTGATGCGGCGGCACCGCGGCTGGCTGGTCCTCGCGGTGTCGATGCACGGGCTCGCCGCGCTCGCCGGCCTGGTCGGACCGATCCTGCTGGGCCGGCTGGTCGACGGCGTCGGCAACGGCATGACGGCGGCCACGGTGGATCGGATCGCCCTGCTGCTGGCGGGCGCGCTCACCGTCCAGGTGGTGTTCACGTGGTTCGCCTACCGCAGCTCGGGCGTGCTCGCCGAGACGGTGTTCGCGCAGCTCCGGGAGGAGTTCCTCGACCGGGTGACGCGGCTGCCGCTGTCCACGGTGGAGCGCGCAGGCACCGGTGACCTGGTCACCCGGACCACGACCGACATCGAGGAGCTCAGCTACTCGGTGCGCTTCGCCGTCCCGAAGGTGCTGCTCGCCTCGGTGGCCTGCACGCTGACGATCGGGGCCCTGGTGATCACCGCGCCGCTGGTCGCGGTTGCCGCGCTGGCCGGGCTGCCGCCGCTGATGCTGGGCACCCGGTGGTACCTGGCCCGGGCGCGGGGCGGGTACCTGCGCGAGGTGGCCAGCTACACCACGTTCAACGGGACCGTCGCCGAGACCGTCGAGGGTGCCCGGACGGTGGCGGCGCTGCGACTGGCCGCGCGCCGTCGCCGCCGGATGGACGACGACCTGCGCGAGGTCTTCGCGGCGGAGCGGTACACGCTGTGGCTGCGCACGGTCTGGTACCCGATCACCGAGTCCGCCTACACGCTGCCGGTGGTCGCCGCCCTGGGCTGGGGTGGCTGGCTGGTGCTGGCCGGGCACGCGACGCCGGGGCAGGTGACCGCGGCGACGCTGTACCTCCTCCAGCTCGTCTCCCCGCTGGACGACATGCTGTCCTGGCTGGACGAGCTGCAGCTCGGCGCCGTGGCGCTGGGCCGGATCATCGGGGTCGGGCTCGTACCCGACGACCGCACGCCGACCGGCGCGCAGCCGGACGGCGAGTAGATCGCCGCCAGGGACCTGCGCTTCGCCTACCGGGAGGGGCGGGACGTCCTGCACGGGATCGACCTCGCCCTCGTGCCGGGCGAGCGGCTGGCGGTGGTCGGGCCGAGCGGTGCGGGCAAGTCGACGCTCGGCCGGCTGCTGGCCGGCGTCCACCCGCCGCGCGCCGGCTGGGTGACGGTGGGCGGCGTCCCGCTGGTCGACCTGCCGCTGGAGGACCTGCGCGGCCACGTCGCGCTGGTCACCCAGGAGCAGCACGTCTTCGTCGGGACGGTCGCGGACAACCTGAGCCTGGCCGACCCTGAGGCCGGGCCGGCGGAGCTCGAGCGCGCCCTGGAGGTGGTCGACGCCCGGGACTGGGTCGGCGCGCTGCCGCGGGGCCTGGACACCGTGATCGGCTCGGGCGGGCACCGGCTCACCCCGGCGCAGTCCCAGCAGCTCGCGCTGGCCCGGCTGGTGCTGGCCGACCCGCACACGCTCGTGCTCGACGAGGCGACGTCGCTGCTCGACCCGCGGGCCGCCCGACACCTGGAGCGGTCGCTGTCGGCCGTCCTGGCCGGGCGCACCGTGGTGGCGGTGGCGCACCGGCTGCACACGGCGCACGACGCGGACCGCGTCGCCGTCGTCGAGGACGGTCGCATCATCGAGATCGGCTCGCACGCCGACCTCGTCGACCGGGACGGTTCCTACGCCGCCCTGTGGCGCTCCTGGCGGGACGACCCGGCCCCGTCCGTCCTCGGCCGCTGACGAGGTCGCAGACGAGTCACGATCGGCGGAGCGCGGCGTAGTCGACGCCGGTGAGCTCGACCGAGCGCTGCCACAGCCAGGCGGCGGTCTGCGCGTCACTGGCGCGGGCGGACATGCCGACCCGCTTGGGCGACCCGCGCTGCTCGGCGAACCCGCCCGGACCGAAGTACTCGCCTCCCCGGGCGAGCGGATCGGTCGCGGCCCGCAGCGTCGGCCAGGCGCCGTGCTCCGCCGACTGCGCGAAGACGGTGTTGAACGCGGTCATGACCCTGCCCAGCCACGCCTGGCCGGACATGTCCGGCCCGGCGTGCTGCAGGTTGGTCGCGGCCCAGCCCGGGTGGACGGCGAGGCTGTACAGCGGGACACCGGCCTGATCGGCGCGGCGCTGCAGCTCGCGGGTGAACAGCAGGTTGGCCAGCTTGGACTGCGAGTAGGCGCCGTACGGCGTGTAGTCGTGCTCGCCCATCAGGTCCTCGCGGTCGATCCGGCCGCGGCGGTGCAGGGTGCTGGAGACCGTGACCACGCGCGGCGGTCCGGGCGCCGCGGCGTCCGTGCCGTTGTGGGCCGGCACGCCGCCACGCAGCAGCACCGGCAGCAGCAGGCCGGTCAGCGCGAAGTGGCCCAGGTGGTTCGTGCCGAACTGGAGCTCGAAGCCGTCGGACGTCGTGCGCCGCGGCAGCGCCATCACCCCGGCGTTGTTGACCAGCAGGTCCAGCCGCGGCAGCGAGCCGACCAGCTCGCCCGCCACGCGCCGCACGGATCCGAGGTCCGCGAGGTCGAGCGCCACCAGCTCGACCTGGGCCTGCGGGAGGCCGGCCCGCACCTGGTCGATCGCCTTCTGTCCCCGCCCGGCGTCCCGGCAGGCCATCAGCACCAGGGCGCCGTGGCGGGCCAGCTCGTCGGCGGTGTGCCAGCCCAGGCCCGAGTTGGCGCCGGTGACCAGGGCGGTCAGCCCGGTCAGGTCGGGGATGTCGGCCGGCGTCCAGGAGCCGGCGGTGCGTGTCGCGGGCTGGCTCATGCGCCCATCGTCCCTCACCGCGGCAGCAGGCGCGGGGGCGACCTCACGGCCAGGGCGCGTGGGTACGGCGGGCCGCGCGCAGCAGGCCGTTGAACATCGCCGCGAACCGCTGGCCGCCCTGCGCGTAGAGCAGGCCCAGGCCGACCCGCTGCACCGCGATCGTCTGCGACTCGGTGTACCGCAGCAGGCCCGCGGCGCCGTGCCGGCGTCCGAGCCCGGAGGACTTCCAGCCGCCCATCGGGGCGTCGACGCTGCCCCAGGTCGCGGAGTAGGACTCGTTCACGTTCACCGTCCCGGCCTGCACCTGCCGGGCCAGCCGGATCCCGCGGCGGACGTCCCGGGTCCAGATCGAGGCGTTCAGCCCGAACTCGGTGTCGTTCGCCCGGGCCACCGCCTCGCCGTCCGAGCCGACCCGGTAGACCGAGACGACCGGCCCGAAGGTCTCCTCGGCGTAGCACGCCGCGGTCACCGGCACCCGGTCCAGCACGGTGGGCTCGTAGAACAGGGGGCCGATGTCGGGCCTGGCCCTCCCGCCGGCCAGCACCCGCGCCCCGTGCGCCACGGCGTCCTCGACGTGCGAGGTGACCCGCCGCAACTGGGCCGCCGAGGCGAGGCAGCCGAGGTCGGTGGAGAAGTCCATCGCGGGGCCCATCCGCAACCGCCTGACCCGGTCGACGAACCGGTCGAGGAAGGGGTCGGCGATCCGCTCGTGCAGCAGCAGCCGCTCCATCGAGAGGCACAGCTGCCCGGCGCTGGTGAAGCAGTCCCGGACGGCGGCCTCGGCGGCGCGGTCCAGGTCGGCATCGGCGGCGACGTACAGGCTGTTCTTGCCGCCCAGCTCGAGCGACGCTCCGACCAGCCGGGCCGCCGCCTGCCGGGCGACGATCCGGCCGGTCGCGGTGGACCCGGTGAAGCCGACGTGGTCGACGGCGTCCACCACGGCCCCGCCGATCAGCGCGCCGTCCCCGACGACGATGCCGAGCAGCCCCTCGGGCAGCCCCGCCTCCCGCAGCAGCTCGGCGGCCCACAGCGCGGTCAGCGGGGTCTGGGCATCGGGCTTGATCACGACGCCGTTGCCGGCGAGCAGCGCGGGCAGCGCGTCGGAGATCGACAGCGACAGCGGGTAGTTCCAGGGAACGATGATCCCCACCACGCCCTTGGGGTGGTGGACCTCCAGCACCAGCGTGAGGCCCGGGACCACGCCCGCACGGCGGGCCGCCCGCAGCAGCCCCGGCCCGCGTCGGGCCAGCCAGCGGCAGTTGATCGCGACGTCGACGACCTCCTCGTAGGCGTGCAGCCGCGCCTTGCCCGACTCGGTCTGGATGATGTCCAGGATCTCGCCCTGGCGCTGCAGGAGCAGGTCGTGCAACCGGAGCAGGACGGCGGCACGGCCGTCGATCGTGCGGGCCGCCCAGGACGGCTGCGCGGCTCGGGCCCGGGCGACGGCGACCTCGACGTCTGCCGGGGTGGAGGTCGGTAACGAGGCCACGGGTGCGCCGGTGAACGGCGCGGTGGTCACCAGCCGCGGGGCGCCGGGCTCGGCGACCACCTGCCTCGCGAGCCGGCGGACCAGCGCGGGCTCCAGCGCCCAGGTCGCGGCCGGGTCGGACTCGGGGTCGGCGATGACCGGCTCGAAGGACATGGGACAAAGGTAGGTCGCAGTGCGCAACATCGCCTACCCATGGGTAACCGGCCGGACAACCGGCCGGACGTGGTCAGCTCGGCTGGTGCCGGGAGACCACGACGTCGACCCGCTGGAACTCCTTGAGCTCGGAGTAGCCGGTGGTGGCCATCGCGCGGCGCAGCGCGCCGATCAGGTTCGTGGTGCCGTCGGCGAAGCGGCCCGGCCCGACCAGGATCTCCTCCAGGGGACCGACCGTGCCGACCGCCACCCGCTCCCCGCGGGGCACCTGCGGGTGGTGGGCCTCGGGGCCCCAGTGGTACCCGCGGCCGGGCGCCTCGACCGCGCGGGCCAGCGCCGCGCCCAGCATGACGGCGTCCGCGCCGCACGCGATCGCCTTGACGATCTCGCCGGACCGGCTCATCCCGCCGTCGGCGATCACGTGCGCGTACCGGCCGCCGGACTCGTCCATGTAGTCGCGGCGGGCCGCGGCGACGTCCGCGATCGCGGTGGCCATCGGCGCGTGGATGCCCAGCGTCGTCCGGGTGGTGTGCGTCGCGCCGCCGCCGAACCCGACGAGCACGCCGGCGGCGCCGGTGCGCATGAGGTGCAGGGCCGACTGGTACGTCGCGCACCCGCCGACGATCACGGGGACGTCGAGCTCGGCGATGAAGCGCTTGAGGTTGAGCGGCTCGTGCGAGCCGGAGACGTGCTCGGCGGAGACCGTCGTGCCGCGGATGACGAAGATGTCCACGCCCGCGTCGACCACGGCCTTGGAGAACTCGGCGGTCCGCTGCGGCGAGAGTGCGGCGGCGGTGACCACACCGGACTCACGCACC
>JBKPQU010000129.1:0-3955 GCA_046734255.1 Actinomycetota bacterium | reverse complement strand
TCGAGCGCGCGGACCTCCTGCACCAGCCGCGCGGCCGGCCTGGCATGCTGGCCGTAGGCGTTGACGACCTCGAAGGTCCCGACGACCTCGCCCTCCTCGGCGCCGCCCGAGGCACCGGCCGGGGTGGCCGGCGGGGCAGCGGCCGGGGCAGCAGCCGGAACCGCTGTCGGAACGGCGAGGTGCGACTGCTTGGCCACCAGCGCGGCGGAGGCCTCCGCGGCGACCTCCTCCCGGGAGGCCCCGCCGGCCGCGACCACCGCCGCGACCACCAGGCCCTCGACCATCGGGGCCGGGCAGAGCGCCACCCGGGCGCGCTCGTCGTCGTCCAGCAGGTCCAGCGCCAGCTCCGCGGACAGCACCGCGCTGCCCAGGTCCATCAGCACGACGACGCCGTCGCCGCTGTCGGCCGCCCGGACGGCCTCGGCGATCTGGACGGCGTCGGTGCCGAGCGTGGTCTCGTCGAGCCCGGCGGCGACCTCGATCCGGACCTGCCCGCCGTGCAACATCTCCTCGGCCAGCCGCACGGCCGCCCGCGCCAGCGCGCGGCTGTGCGAGACCACCACGATGCCGACCATCGCCATGCCCATCTACGGGCCTCTACGGCGTGCCGGCCAGCACTGTCGCGGCCGCCGCGATCAGCATGGCCGCCGAGGTCGCGCCCGGGTCCTGATGACCGACGCTGCGCTCGCCGAGGTAGCTGGCCCGGCCCTTGCGGGCCAGCATCGGCGTGGTCGCGTCGCGACCGGCCTCGGCCGCGGCCGTCGCCTGCTCGAGGGCCGGGCCCAGCCCTGCGCCGGCCGCGAGGGCCTCGTCCAGCGCGTCGCAGGCCGGCGCGAGCGCGTCGAACATGGTCTTGTCCCCCGCCTCGGCCTTGCCGCGGGCCACGACGCCGTCCAGCCCGGCCCGCAGGCCCTTGGCGAAGGCGGCCGGGTCGAGGGCGTCGGACTCGCCGGCCGCGGTCGCCATCCGGAGGAAGAACGTGCCGTACAGCGGGCCGCTGGCCCCGCCGACCGTGCTGACCAGCTTCATCCCCACCTGCTTGAGCGCGGCTGCGGCGCTGGACGGCGGGTCCGCCTCCAGCGCCGCGACGACCGCACTGAGGCCGCGGTCCATGTTCGCCCCGTGGTCGGCGTCCCCGATGGCGGCGTCGAGCTGGGTCAGCAGGTCCTTGTTCTCGCCCACGACCCGGGCGAACTCACCGACCCAACGCACCAGCGCGGCGACGTCCACGGCCTCGGCCATCTCTTAAACCCCCCAGCGAAGCCCCGGCGTCGACACCGGAGCGTCCCACAGCCGGAGCAGATCCTCGTCCAGCTTGAGCAGCGTCACCGAGCAGCCGGCCATCTCCAGGCTGGTGATGTAGGGACCGACCAGCGACCGGACGACGGTCACCCCGGCCTTCTCCAGGATCGTCGCCACCTCCCCGTACATCAGGTAGAGCTCGATCAGCGGCGTGCCGCCCATCCCGTTGACGAAGGCGATCACGCCGTCGCCGCCCGCGAAGTCCAGGTCGGACAGGATCGGCTCGAGCAGCATCTCCGCGACCTCACGAGCCGGAGCCATCGGCACCCGCCGCCGTCCCGGCTCGCCGTGGATGCCGATGCCGATCTCCATCTCCGACTCCGGCAGGTCGAAGGTCGGCGCTCCCGCGGCGGGCACGGTGCAGGAGGTCAGCGCCATCCCCATGCTGCGCCCGTTGGCGTTGACCTTCCGGGCGATGTCGGCCACCTCGGCCAGGCCGCGGCCCGCCTCGGCGGCGGCGCCGGCGATCTTCTCGACCAGCACCGTGACTCCGACGCCGCGGCGACCGGCGGTGTACAGGCTGTCCTGGACCGCGACGTCGTCGTTGGTCACCACCGGGACGACCTCGACCCCGGTCTCGGCGGCGGCGAGCTCGGCGGCCATCTCGAAGTTCATCACGTCGCCGGTGTAGTTCTTCACGATGTGCAGGACGCCGGCGCCGCCGTCCACGGTCTTGGTCGCCTCGAGCATCTGGTCGGGGACCGGGGATGTGAACACCTCGCCCGCACAGGCCGCGTCGAGCATGCCCAGGCCGACGAACCCACCGTGCAGCGGCTCGTGCCCGGAGCCGCCGCCGGAGATCAGGCCCACCTTCCCGCGGACCGGCGCGTCACCCCGGTAGACGATCTTGTTCTGGTGGTCGACGCGGAGCTCAGGGTGGGCCACGGCCATTCCGCGCAGCGCCTCGGCGACCACGTCCGCCGGCGAGTTGATCAGCTTCTTCATCGGTGCTCCTCGGGGGTCAGGCGGAGGCGGGTTCGGAGGTCGCGGGCGAAGTGGCTTCGGCGTCCGCCTTCGTCCGGGACAGCGCCACGTAGAGCACGCCGGCGACCGCCCCGGCGAGCAGCTCGGCGATCACGTACACGGGCAGCTGCACCCACTCCACCTGCCCGCCGGCGAACTGCTGGACGATCATCGGGCCGATCGTGCGGGCGGGGTTGATCGCGGCGCTGGTCGCCGGCGCGACCGGGATGATCGCGGCGAAGACCACCAGGCCGATCGCGAGGCCGGCCCAGCCCGGCACCGCCTTGCGGTGGATGACGCCGAAGACGGTGAAGACGAGGATGAACGTGCCGACGAACTCGGCGATGAAGGCCTGGGTGGCACCGACGCCGGGGTGGTAGGCGGCCACGCCGAGGCCGACGTCGCTGGCCTTGTGCCCGAGCACGCCGAGGATCGTGACCGCTCCGATCACCGCGCCGACGACCTGCGCGATCATGTACGACGGAACCTGCGCCCAGGGGAACTTGCGGGTGGCGGCCAGCCCGAGCGTGACCGCGGGGTTGATGTGGCACCCGGAGATGTGGCCGAGCGCGTAGACGGCCGCGACCACGATCGTGCCGAAGGCGAACGAGATCATCCCGAGGTCCGCGAACGTGAACGGCGCACTGCCGTTGACGATCAGCGCGGCCGGCACCGAGCCCACGCCCACGAAGACCAGGAACGCGGTCCCGATCACCTCTGAGAGAAGCTTCTGCGTCATCGATGGTTCGTCCATGTGACCCTCCCGGTGGCTGACGAGGCGGATGACGTGCCCACTGCCTACCGCTGCTGCGGGGAGGCACTACCGCGCCGAGACCTTATCGAATAGCATTCGGCATTGCCGAACAATGAACGCAGGCTACGCGCGCTGGTTGACTACGCACAAGGGGTGGGACGGCGCCGCGTGACCGGGACCGGATCGGACGCGCTCCGGCGCCGAGGGAGGTCGATGGACATGATCCAGTCGGTCGACCGGGCGCTGCGCATCCTCACGGTGCTGCAGGGGGGCCGGCGGATGAGCCTCGGCGAGGTGGCCGCGCGGCTGGACCTGCCGCCGTCGACCGTGCACGGGATCATCCGCACGCTGGTGGCGCACGGCGTCGTCCTGCAGGAGCGAGACTCGGGCCGGTACCGGATGGGCCCAGCGGTGCTGCGGATGGGCAACGTCTACCTCGACACCCTCGAGCTGCGCTCCCGGGCGGTGACCTGGGCGGAGGACCTGGCGCGGCGGACCGGCTTCGCGGTGCGCACCGGCGTCCTGCTGCTCGGCGACGTCGTCGTCGTGCACCACGAGCCCCGTCCGGACGGCTCGCGCCAGATGCCGGAGGTGGGCATCGTGATCCCCGCGCACGCCAGCGCGCTGGGCAAGGCGATGCTCGCGTTCGATGACGAGGCCCGCGAGCAGGTGCTCCGCAACGGCCGCCCGCGCAGCATGACCGGGGAGACGATCGTCGACCCTGCCGCGCTGCGCGCCGAGCTGGAGTCGGTCCGGGCCACCGGGGTGGCCTCCGAGGCGGAGGAGGCGGTGCTCGGCGAGTGCGGCCTGGCCGCGCCGATCGCGGACGCTGCCGGCGAGCCGGTCGGCGCGATGGGCCTCGTGGTCCCCAGCCGCGAGTGGCCGGTCGACGCCGTCGCGACCGACGCCCTCCGCGCCGCCGCCCGTGCCGTGTCC
>JBKPQU010000128.1:0-16328 GCA_046734255.1 Actinomycetota bacterium | reverse complement strand
CCTTCCCCCTGGGTCGGCTGAGGTGTTTGAGGTGTTTGAGGTGCTTGAGGTGTGCGGCGGGCTGCCGCGGATTCCGCAGGGGCGGGACGGTCAGGCCGGGACGCGGCGGACATCTCCTTGGGCGGCTCGGCGCCGATCTCCTGCGGCGGAGGCGGCGGGACGGTCTGCGCCCACTCTCCCAGCCGCTCCTTCTCGTGGATGAGGTCGCGGATGTCGTATTCGGAGTACTCGAACTCGGGCGACCAGAACAGCGCGTCGAACGGGCAGACCTCGATGCAGATCCCGCAGTACATGCACAGCGAGAAGTCGATGGCGAACCGGTCGAGGACATTGCGCTGCCGTTCCCGGCCGCCGCCCTGGGAGGGCAGCGTCTCCTTGTGCGAGTCGATGTAGATGCACCAGTCCGGGCATTCCCGGGCGCACAGCATGCAGGAGGTGCAGTTCTCCTCGAGCAGGGCGATCACCCCGCGGCTGCGCGGCGGCAGCGACGGAGGGACGTCGGGGTACTCCCGGGTATGCGACGGGCGCAGCATGGTGCGGGCGGTCGTGACCAACCCCGACACCAGGCCCCGCCCGGCCCCGTGGCCCGGGCCGGTTCCGTGGACGCTCACGCCTTGCATCCTGCCGTGACTGGGCGCCAGATCGCGACAGGGCCCGCCGGGAGGTTCCGCGTCCTATCCCGGCGGGCACGATCCGTGCCAGATCTCTAACCCAAAGTAGTCCCTTTCGGGAGCGCACCGTAACCCTAACGAGCCTCGACTGCCTGCCAGGCGTGTAGTAAACAGTCTGAACAAATGAACTGACCGCTCAGTCAGGAAAAGGGCCCGTCGGCGACCGGGTTGGGTGGGACACGGCCGCGGCGCGAAGGTGCGCGACCTTGGAGGCGCAGATGCACACGTACCGCCCCCACAGGATGATCCGACTCGCCGCGGTCGCGGCCGCCGGGCTGATGCTGATCCCGGCCGCGGCGGCCGGTGCCGCGACGACCCCCACCCCGAGCGCGAGCGGGCAGAAGGTCACCTTCACCGCCGGCATGCTCAACGACGTCGACTCGCTGAACCCGTTCACCGGGATCACCGCGGAGGCCTACGAGGTCTGGAACGCGATGTACGACACGCTAATGTCGTACTCGGCCAAGGACTTCAGCCCGGTCGGCCTGCTGGCCACGACGTGGAAGTCCTCCCCCGACGGCAAGACCTGGACCTACACCATCCACTCCGGGGTGAAGTGGTCCGACGGCGTCCCACTCACCTCCCAGGACGTGAAGTACACGTACGAGCGGGTCATCAAGGGCTCCTACGAGCAGACCAACTGGGGCAACTACGTCGCGCCGATCACGAGCGTCGACGCCCCGAACCCCACCACCGTCGTCATGCACACCAAGGGCCCGGCACCGATCATGCTCAACCAGGTCGTGCCGATCCTCCCCGAGCACGTCTGGTCCAAGATCGACGAAAACGCGGTCAAGAGCTACAAGAACGAGGTCGGCGCGGTCGGCTCCGGCCCGTTCAAGCTGGTCGAGCGCCGGGTCGGCCAGTTCATCCGGCTGGAGGCCAACAAGGACTACTACGCCGGCCCGCCGAAGTTCGACGAGCTCGTGTACCGGGTCTACCGCAACGCCGACGCCATGGCCCAGGCGCTGAAGACCGGGGAGATCTCCTTCGGCGACAACTTCGACGCACCCGTGTGGGAGGCGCTGAAGAAGGCGCCGGGGATCAAGGTCGTCTCGGGCAAGTACCCGGAGTTCGACGAGATCGCCTTCAACAGCGGTGCCGCGCTCGACGACGGAACCCCGATCGGGGACGGCCATCCGGCACTGAAGGACAAGCGGGTCCGGGTGGCGCTGAACTACGCGATCGACCGCAAGACCGTGGTGCAACGCGTGCTCAACAACGAGGGAACGGTCGGGACGACGATCATTCCGCCGACCCTGCCCCTGCTGCACCTGGAACCCGCGAACCAGTACACCTACGACCCGGCGAAGGCCAACCAGCTGCTCGACCAGGCCGGGTACAAGAAGGGGCCGGACGGCATCCGGACGATGCCCGACGGCTCGCGGCCGCTGAAGTTCCGGCTGTTCGCCCGGCAGGAGTCCCAGCCCTCGCAGCAGGCGGTCCGGCTGGTGGCGAGCTGGTTCAACGCGGTCGGGGTCGCGACCGACGTCAAGGTCGTGGCGGAGGACAACCTCACCGAGCTAATCGGCCAGGGCAAGTACGACATGTTCGAGTGGGGCTGGATCGCCGACCCGAACGCCGACTACCAGCTGTCGGTGATGACCTGCGCGAAGCGGTCCTACAAGGACGGCGGCCAGATCTACGCGAACCTCTCGGACTCCTTCTACTGCAACCCGGCCTACGACGCCCTGTACGCCAAGCAGGCCACCCAGGCCGACGAGGCGCAGCGGGCGCAGACCGTCAAGCAGATGCAGCAGATGGTCTACGACGACGCGCCGTACGCCGTCCTGTACTACTACAACGACCTGCAGGCCTACTCCGACAAGTGGACCAACTTCGTCGCGCAGCCCAGCCCCGGCGGGGTTGTGCTCTGGCAGTACGGCGCGTGGAGCTACACGAAGATCGACCTGACCTCGCGGGTCGGCGCGGAGGCTGCCGCGGCGGCGACCGACACCGGCTCCGGCGGCGGCACCATGCTGGTGTGGGTGATCCTCGCCGTCATCCTGGTCCTCGGCGCCCTGTTCGGCGGACTGTGGTTCTCGCGGCGACGGGGCGGCGACCGCATGGACGTCGAGTAGCCGCTCCGGGGGGTAGCCGGTGACCATTGCCGAGCCGTCGGCGACGGCCCTGGCCGAGGTCGGCCAGAACCGTCGCGCCTCCGGTGGCCTCCTGCGCTACACGGCCCGCAGGTCGCTGACCGCGCTCGGCACGATGGTCTTCGTCCTGGTGGTGAACTTCGTGCTGTTCCGGCTGCTGCCGGGCGACCCGACCAACCTGTACCTGAGGGGACGCAACGTCTCCGCCGAACAGCTGATCAAGCTCCGCGAGCAGTTGAACAAGCCGATCGGCGAGCAGTTCATCACCTACATCCGCAACCCGTTCAGCAGCACGCTGAGCAGCACCAAGTACAACCAGCCGGTGTGGGACGTGATCGCCCCGCACATCTGGCCGACCGTGCTGCTCCTCGGCGTCTCCACGCTGCTGTCGACGGCGATCGGGATCTGGCTGGGGATCCGCACCGGCTGGGGGCGCGGCAGCCGGTTCGACCAGATCAGCACCGCGACCACCCT
Organism: Actinomycetota bacterium; assembly: GCA_046734255.1. GTDB lineage: Bacteria > Actinomycetota > Actinomycetes > Actinomycetales > Kineosporiaceae > JBKPQU01. The sequence continues at coordinate 13,084 of JBKPQU010000128.1, read as the reverse complement.
GACCCTGTACGCGATGCCGGAGTTCTGGCTGGGGATGCTCCTCCTCCTGGTGTTCACCGGTGGGTTCTGGATCATCCCGGACCTGTTCCCGGTCAACGGGATGAGCACGCCCGGCGTCGATACCTCCACCCCGGCGGGGTGGCTCAACGTCGCCTGGCACCTGGTGCTGCCCGCGACCACGCTGACCCTCGCCTACCTCGCCGAGTACTCGCTGGTAATGCGCTCCTCGCTGCTGGACGAGCTCGGTGAGGACTACCTCGTCACCGCCCGCGCCAAGGGGCTGATGGACGCCCAGGTGCGCCGCCGGCACGCCGTCCCGAACGCCCTGCTGCCGACCACGACGCTGATCTTCCTGAACATCGGCTTCATCGTCTCCGGCGCGATCACCGTGGAGACCGTGTACAGCTGGCCCGGCCTGGGCCTGCTCTCCTACGACGCGCTGCGGGGCCCGGACGTCCCGCTCCTGCAGGCGCTGTTCCTGCTGTTCTCGCTGTCGGTGGTGGTCTTCAACGTCATGGCCGACGTGCTGTACGCCGTCCTCGACCCGCGGGTGCGCACGTGAGCGCCCACGAGCGCGCCGAAGCGCGCGCGCAGCCGGCCAGCGCGCGGGCGCTGGCCCGGGCCCGGATGCGCGCCTCGCTGGCCCGCAGCTGGCGGCTGTTCCGCGCGCAGCGCGAGGGCATGATCGGCCTGGTCGTCCTGATCTTCTTCGTGCTGCTCGCGCTGACCGCCCCGCTCTACATCCACCCGGACCTCTTCGACGTCGCCAAGGCCACCGGCCCGAGCATGAGCCCGCCGTCGCTGGAGTTCCCGCTCGGCACCGACGAGAACGGCCTCTCGCTGCTGCCGCAGGTGATCTGGGGCTCGCGAGTATCGCTGCTGGTTGGCTTCGCCGCCACGCTGATCTCGATGGCGATCGGCACCTCAGCGGGGATCGCCTCGGGGCACTACCACGGCTGGGGCGGCGCCACGATCGAGCGGCTGACCGACTGGTTCCTCGTCATCCCGTTCCTGCCGCTGGTGATCGTTCTGGCGACCGTGCTGGGCCGCAGCCTGCTCAACGTGATCATCGTGATCGGGATCACCTCATGGCCGGGCACGGCGCGGCTGGTCCGCGCCCAGACGCTGACCGCGGAGACCCGGCCGTACGTGGAGCGCGCGCGGGCCCTGGGCGGCGGGGACTGGCACGTGATGACCCGGCACGTCCTGCCCAACGTCATGCCGCTGGTGATGGCCAACACGGTGCTCACCGTGGCGATCGCGATCCTGTCGGAGACCACGCTTTCCTTCCTCGGCCTGGGCGTCCCGTTCGCGATCTCCTGGGGCAGCCTGATCGAGGGGGCGTTCGCCCACGGCGCGATCTCCGCCGGCGCGTGGTGGTACCTGCTGCCGCCGGGCATCTGCGTGATCCTCGTCGTGCTGGCCTTCACCCTGGTCGGGCGCGCGCTGGAGTCCGTGCTCAACCCCCGGCTGCGGGAGCGCTGATCCCGGATGGCCGAGCTGCTGGAGATCCGCGACCTCCACGTCACCTACCGCACCCGCGAGGGCGACGTGCCCGCCGTCCGCGGCGTCAGCCTGTCGGTGCCTGCCGGGACCGCGATGGGGATCGCCGGGGAGTCCGGATGCGGCAAGTCGACGCTGGCCAGCACGGTGCTGCGGCTGCAGCCGGACACGGCCAAGGTCGAGGGTGAGGTACTGCTGGACGGCAAGGACGTCCTGGAGATGCGCTGGGGCGAGCTGCGGGCGGTGCGCTGGGCCGAGGCCTCCATGGTTTTCCAGGGCGCGCTGCACTCGCTCAACCCCGTGCAGCGGATCGGGAACCAGATCGCCGAGCCGATCCTCGTGCACGAGCCGTCGACCACGTCCGCCGCGGCGGCGAAGCGCACCGGTGAGCTGCTCGAGCGGGTCGGGCTGCCCGCGCGCCGGGCGCAGTCCTACCCGCACCAGCTCTCCGGCGGGCAGCGGCAGCGGGTGATGATCGCGATGGCGCTCGCCTGCTCGCCGCGGTTGCTGGTCGCCGACGAGCCGACCACGGCGCTGGACGTGATGGTCCAGGCACAGGTCCTCGACCTGCTGGTGGAGCTGGTCCGCGACCTGGATCTGGGGCTGCTGATGATCAGCCACGACCTGTCCGTGCTGGCGACCACCTGCGACGCGGTGGCGGTGATGTACGCCGGGCGCGTGGTCGAGCAGGCCCGGCAGGAGGACGCGTTCACCGACCCCCGGCACCCGTACGCGGAGGCCTTGGCCGCCGCCTTCCCGACCGTCGGCGACCAGAGGTCCCGGCACGCGCCGTCCGGACTGCTCGGCGACCCGCCCGATCCTTCGGACCTGCCGTCGGGGTGCAGCTTCCACCCGCGCTGCCCGTTGATGATCGACACCTGCCGCACGGTCGACCCCGCGCTCGCGCCCGCGGGTCCCGGCCGGGTGGCGGCGTGCATCCGGGTCAGCGCCGACGGCCGGCGGCTGGCCCCGGAGGACGTGGCATGACCGAGACCACGCCCATCGCCGCGGACCGGGCCGGCGCCGAACCGACCTCGCCGCCGCTGCTGGAGCTGCGCGGCCTCCGCGTGGCGTTCGGCACCGGGCGGGGTGGCGGCGGCGTGGTCGCCCGCGCGGTCGACGGCGTGGACCTCGCCGTCCGCCGGGGGGAGATCATCGCGCTCGCCGGCGAGTCCGGGTGCGGCAAGACCACGCTGGCCCGGACCGTGCTGGGCCTGGAGAAGCCGACCGCGGGCGATGTGCGGCTGGACGGGACGCCGCTGCGGTACCAGCGCTCGGCGCTGCAGGCCTGGCGGCGGCGGATCCAGCTGGTACCGCAGGATCCGACGGGTTCGCTCAACCCGCGCCGCACCATCTACGAGACCGTGGCCGAGGGGCTGCGGGTGCACGGCGTCCCGACGAAGGTGAACCGGCCGGAGGAGGAGCTGGTCGCCGACGCGATGTCCCGGGCGGGGCTGCGGCCGCCGGAGCGGCTGTACCTGCGCTACCCGCACGAGCTGTCCGGCGGGCAGCGGCAAAGGGTGCTGATCGCCGGCGCGCTGGCCCTCGACCCCGAGATCCTGGTCGCCGACGAGCCGGTGAGCAGCCTGGACGCCTCGGTCCGGGGCACGATCCTCGCGCTGCTGCTGCGGCTGCGTCAGGAGCTCGGGCTCACGGTGCTGGTGGTCACCCACGACCTCGGCCTGGCGTGGAACATCGCCGACCGGATCGCGGTCATGTACCTCGGCCGCCTCGTCGAGGTGGGCACGACCGAGCAGGTGCTGGGCAACCCCCAGCACCCCTACACGCGCGCGCTGCTGTCCGTCGTCCCGGGGATCCGCCACCTGGAGCAGACGATCCTGCGCGGCGAGCCCCCGGATCCCACCCGGGTGCCCGCGGGCTGCCGCTTCCACCCCCGCTGCCCCGCCCTGGCCGCGGGCCCCGCCGCCGGCGTCGACGAGTCCATGGCGTCCGCCTGCCGCACCCGGGACCTCCCCGTCATCCCCGCCGATGCGCCCGGTCACCAGTCAGCCTGCTGGCTGCACCAGGACCGCTGACGTCGCCCGGCTGCGCGGCACTGTGCGGAGTCGCACCGATTCCCGTTGCCCACGGTGTGACACCGTGCCGACGGGAAGCCCACGGTGTCACGCCGTAGACGTCGAGGGGGCGCCGGCGCGACGTCGCGAGGGGGCGCCGGCGGGACGTCGCGAGGGGGCCCCCGGCGTGCGTCGCGAGGGGGCGCGGCGGGGAGGGGGCGATGACTTACTGACTGAACGGTCAGTAAGGTGTGGTGCGGTAGACGGGAGGATGTGTGCCGATGGACGCCAGGTACGACGTGATCGTGGTGGGCGGGGGGCACAACGGACTGGTCGCCGCCGGACTCCTGGCCCGCGAGGGGCTGTCGGTGCTGGTCTGCGAGGCACGCGAGGTGGTCGGCGGGGCGGCGGTGAGCGAGCACCCCTTCGGCCCGGACTACACCGTGACGTCTCTGTCGTACGTGGTCTCGCTGCTGCCCACCTCGCTGGTGCGCACGCTGCGGCTGGACCGGCACGGCTACCACGTCTACCCGCAGGGCCCGTACTTCGCGCCACGCCGGGACGGCCGCTACCTGCGGCTGCCCAGCGACCCGACCGAACGACACGAGGAGATCGCCAAGTTCTCCGGCAAGGACGCAGACGCCTACCCGGGCTGGGACGCCGACATGTCGGCGCTCGGCCGGCTGCTCGGGCCGCTGCTGCAGGACATCCCGCCCCGGCTGGGATCGCGCCGTCCCGGCGACCTAGCGCGGCAGGTGCTGCTGCTGCGGCGGCTCAAGGACGTCGACTCCCGGGCCGCGGTCGACCTCGTGCGGCTGCTGTCGTACTCGATCGCGGACCTCGTCGAGGACCGCTTCGCATCCGACGCCCTGCGCGGCCTGCTCTCGGTCTCCGGCGTGATCGGCGCCTGGGCGGGCCCACGGTCGGCCGGGACGGCGTACCTCACGTTGCACCACCACCTCGGCGACCTGGGCGACGGGCAGGCGGGGGTCTGGGGCTTCCCGCGCGGCGGGATGGGCGGCGTGACCCAGGCGCTGGCCGCGGCGGCGTGCTCGTTCGGGGCCGAGATCCGCACGCAGGCACCGGTGGCGCGGATCGACGTCCGCGACGGTCGGGTCCAGGGCGTGACGCTGGAGGACGGCACGGCACTGAGCGCGGACACGGTGATCACGACTGCGCACCCGCAGATCTCCTTCCTCCGGCTGCTCGACCGGGGGGACCTGCCGCAGGACTTCGTCGCCGACATCGAGTCGTGGAAGACCCGCAGCGGCACGGTGAAGGTCAACCTGGCGGTCGACCGGATGCCCGTCTTCGCCTCGCACCCCTCGTTCGACCCGCAGGTGCACGGCGGCACGATCGTGCTCGCCGAGAGCCTGGACGACATCGAGGGCGCCTTCCAGGACGCCGTCGCCGGGTCCGCGGCGGCCCTCCCGTTCGCGGACGTGTGCATCCCCTCGGTGTTCGACGACTCGCTTGCGCCGCAGGGCCACCACATCGTCTCGTTGTTCACCCAGTGGGTGCCGCACACCTGGAACACGGCCCCGAGGCAGGCCGAGCTGGACGCCTACGCCGACCGCGTGGTCGCCCGGATGGAGGCCGTGGCCCCCGGATTCACCGACTCCGTCCTGCACCGGCAGGTGATCGGGCCGTTCGAGATGGAGCAGACCTACCACCTGATCGGCGGCAACATCTTCCACGGCGAGCTGACCCTCGGGCAGATGTTCCACGCCCGCCCGGCCGCCGGGTACGCCGACCTGCGCACCCCGATCGAGGGCCTGTACCAGGCGGGCTCGGGCACGCACGGCGGAGGCGGCGTGACCGGCATCCCCGGACGCAACGCCGTCCGGCAGGTGCTCGGCGACCGGCGCCGGGCCGAGCGGCGGGAGCGCGTGCGGAGGTGGACGAGCGTCGCGGGTCGGGGCCGGGAAGCACGGGCGGACGCATGAGCCCGCAGTTGCAGGCGGCGCTGCCCCGCCACCACTACGTCGACCCCCGCTCCTGGCAGGTGGAGCGGGAGCGGGTGCTCGTCCGCACGTGGACGTGCGTCGGCCGCCTGGACGGCCTGGGGCTGGACCGCCCGGGCCGGCTCGCGGTCGTCGAGGTCGCCGCGGAGAGCGTGGTGCTCACCCGGGACGGCTCCGGTCGCCTGCACGCGCTGGGCAACGTCTGCCGCCACCGCGGGTCGCAGGTGGTGCCGCACCTGCCGGGCGAGCCGCCGCCGGCATGCGATGCGCGCTCGCTGCGCTGCGCGTACCACTCCTGGACCTACGGCCTGGACGGCCGGCTGCTGCGCGCCCCGCACACCGAGGGCGTCGAGGACTTCGACCCCGGCCGGTTCGGGCTCCACCGCGCGGGCGTCGAGACGTGGGGCGGGTTCGCGTTCGTCGCGCTGCACGCCCCGGGCGGGGACGCCGGATCCGGTGGCCTGCGCGCGCAGCTCGGGCCGATCGTCGAGCGGGTCCGCCGCTACCCGCTGGACCGGCTGGTCACCGCGAGGCGGATCGTCTACGACGTCGCCGCGAACTGGAAGGTGATCGCCGAGAACTACAACGAGTGCTACCACTGCGCCGGCGTGCACCCGGAGCTGACCAAGCTGGTCCCGGCGTTCGGCCGCGGCGGCGGCGGGCCGGAGGGCACCGGGCTGGACTGGGACGCCGGCATCCCACACCGGGACGGCGCCTGGACGTTCTCCTTCTCCGGCACCTCGCCGCGCACGCCCTTCCCGGACCTCGACGAGTCGGAACGCGTGCGGCACAAGGGAGAGCTGGTGTACCCCAACCTGCTGCTCAGCCTGGCCGCCGAGCACGTCGCCTGCTTCGTCCTGCAGCCGCTGGCCGTCGACGCCACCCGGATCGTCTTCGACCTCCTGGTCGACCCCGACCAGGCCCACCTGGACGTCGAGGACTGCGCCGGCTTCTGGGATCTCGTGAACCGTCAGGACTGGGCCGTGTGCGAGTCCGTGCAACGCGGCATGTCGTCGTCCTTCTACACCCAGGGCTGGTACGCGCCGATGGAGGACGCCAGCCTCGACATCCGTCGCTGGCTGCTGCCCCGGCTGGCGGGCAGCGCCGACGACCCCGACGACGACGACAATGCCTCCGGGCGGCCGGGATGAGCGGGCACGCCGAGGTCGTCGTGATCGGGCTGGGCGCTCTGGGCAGCGCCACGGCCTGGCAGCTGGCGCGCCGCGGGATCCGCGTGGTCGGCCTGGAACGCTTCGAGTTCGGTCACGTCCGCGGGGCGTCGCACGGCGACTCCCGGATCATCAGGCTCAGCTACCACACGCCGGGCTACGTGCGCAGCGCCGCGGAGGCCTACGACGACTGGTCGCACCTGGAGATCGACAGCGGCCGCCACCTGGTGCTGCGCTGCGGCGGGGTCGACGTCTTCCCTCGGGGCGCGGCGATCGACATCCAGGAGTACGCCGCCAGCATGACCGCCGCGGACGTGCCGTTCGAGACGCTGGACGCGGGCGAGGCGCGCGAGCGCTGGCCGGCGCTGGCCTTCCCGAAGGGCAGCACCGTGCTCCACCAGCAGCAGGCCGGGATCGTGCCGGCGTCGCTGGCCACCGCGGTGCTGCGGCAGCGGGCGGTCACGCACGGCGCGCTGCTGCGGGAACGCTCCCCGGTGATCGCGCTGCGAGAGGTGTACGACGGGGTGGAGGCCGTATGCGCGGACGGCGCCCGCGTGCGGGCCCGCGCCGCCGTGCTGACCACCGACGCCTGGACCAACCGGCTGCTCGCCGGGCTCGACATCAGCCTGCCGCTGACCGTGACCAAGGAGCACGTCGTCCACTTCGACGTCGGCGGCCGGGAGGAGGCGTCGTACGCACCGGACGCGTTCCCCGTCTGGATCTGGATGGACGACCCGTCGTACTACGGCTTTCCCAGCTACGGCGAGACGACGGTCAAGGTCGGCCAGGACTGCGGCGGCCGCCAGGTCGACCCGGACGCGCGTGACTTCATGCCGGACCCGCCGTACGTCGAGGGCATGCGCGACTTCGTGGCCCGCGCCATCCCGGGGGCCGGGGCGGTCCGCAGGGTGACCACATGCCTGTACACGCTCACCCCGGACCGCGACTTCGCCCTCGGGCCGGTCCCGGGGCACGAGCGGGTGATCGTCGGGCTCGGCGCGGCGCACGGCTTCAAGTTCGCACCGTGGTTCGGCCGGGTGCTGGCCGACCTGGCCACGATCGGCACGACGACCAGCGACATCCAGGCCTTCCGCCTCGACCGGGCCGCGCTCACCGACCCGATGGCGCTCCCCCGCTGGCTCGTATGAGCGCCCCGTCCCCGCCGCTCGCGCCCCTCGCGCGGCCGGACGGTGCGATCACCTCGACCGGCACGCCCAGCTCGCGGGCGGCGTGCTCGGCCGCCCACCGGGCGGCCTGGGCCCGCGGCACGCTGCGCCGGACCTGGGTGGCCACCGCGAGGCCGTCCAGCATCGCCGCGATCCGCTGCGCGGACTGCCGGGGGTCGGCGGAGTGGAACTCCCCGCGGGCAGCGCCGTCGACGATGATCCGCTCGATCCCTGCCCGCCACCGGCGGTCCAGCCGGCGGGAGGCCTCGCGGATCTCCGGCGAGCGCAGCGCCTCCGCCCAGGCCTCGATGTCCAGCGTCCAACCCGGCGCCGTGCCGGACGGCGCGTACAGCCGCAGCACCGCGCGCAGCCGGGTGGCGCACGACCCGGGCCGGGTCACCGCGCGCTCCAGCCGCTGCATGTCCCGCTCGGCGGCGAACGTGAACGCCTCGGACAGCAGCCGGTCCTTGGTCTCGAAGTGGTAGAAGACCAGGGCCGGGCTGATCCCCAGCTCGGCGGCGACGTCGGCCACCCGGGTGCGGGCAAAGCCCAGCCGTGCCACGGCATCCGCCGCCGCCCGGAGGATCTCCTCGCGGCGCACGTCCGCCCTGCGTCGCGCCATGAGCCGGACTCTAGTGGTCTGTCCGGGATATGCGGGCTTCCGATCGGCCGGAGGACCTCAGGGGACGGCGTTCGCGCGGGGAGGCAGCTTCGGCGGCGTGCGGCTGGGTCGGGTGCCGGGATCCGGCGGCAGGAGCGGCGGTGCGGTCTCCAGCCGGGCCAGCGCCAGCTGCACGGCGGCGTCCAGCTGGGGATCGGCGCCGGCGGCCCAGGCCTGCGGCGGGAACGGCACCTCGATGTCGGGGTCGACGCCGTAGTTCTCGATGCCCCAGCCGGAGCCGTCGAACCAGAAGGAGTACCGCGGCTGCGTCACGTAGGTGCCGTCGACGAGCCGGTAGCGCATGTCGATGCCGATCACCCCGCCCCAGGTGCGGACGCCGACCACCGGCCCCAGCCCCATCTGCTGGAACATCGCGGTGACGATGTCGCCGTCCGAGCCGGCCCACTGGTTGGTCACCGCGACCAGCGGCCCGCGGACGGCGTTCCTCGGGTACACCTCCGGCGACGCGTGCCGGACGATCGCCCAGCCCCGCACCGTGCGGGCCAGCTTCTCCACCACCAGCTCGGAGACGTGGCCGCCGCGGTTGTTCCGGACGTCGACGATCATCGCGTCCCGGGCGACCTCCAGGTGCAGGTCCCGGTGCAGCTGCGCCCACCCCTCGGCCATCATGTCCGGCAGGTGCAGGTACCCGACCCGGCCGCCGCTCGCGGCGTGCACGGCGGCCCGCCGGTCGGCCACCCACGCGTAGTACCGCAGCGGCCGCTCGTCCGGCAGCGGCCGCACGACCACGGTCCGGGCCGCCCCTCCCTCCCCAACGGGGCGGATGCCCAGCGCCACGGGGATTCCAGCGGCGCCGACGAGCAGCGGGCCCGGACCGGTCACCGGGTCCACCGGCCGGCCGTCGACGCTGACCACGACGTCGCCGGGCCGGACGGCGACACCGGGGGCAAGCAGGGGCGAACTCGCGGCCGGTGCCGAGGGCTCGCCCGGGACGATCCGCTCGATCCGCCAGCCGCCGTCGTCCGGCACGAGGTCGGCGCCGAGGTGGCCGAGGCGGCGCGCCGCGTGCGCCGGCGGGTCCGGCGGCATCTCGTAGGCGTGCGAGGCGCCGAGCTCCCCGATCACCTCCCAGATCAGCTCGGAGAGGTCGTCGCGGGAACCGAGCCGCTCCAGCAGCGGGCGGTACGCCGCGAGCACGCCGTCCCAGTCCACCCCGGCGAAGTCCGCGATCCAGAAGTGGTCGCGCATCAGCCGCCCGGACTCCTCGAACATCTGCCGCCACTGCGCCGCCGGGTCCTCGACCACGCGCAGCCGGTCCAGGTCGACCTTGACCCGGGCGTCCTCGCCCCGCTCCTGGCCGTCGTCCTGGTGCTCGACCCGGCGGTCGGCGGGCTGGACGAACACGTCGTCCCGGTCGCGGACGACGAGCCGGCGCCCGTCGCCGGAGACCCGGACCGCGTCGACCTCCTCGGCGAGTGTGATCAGCCGGCGGCGGCCCAGGTGGAACAGCCGCAGGGCCGGCCGCGGCGCCTGCTCCGGGCCGGGCTGGTCAGGACCGAGCACCCCGACCAGCGGCCGGTCGAGCCAGACCAGCCCGTCCCGGGTGGCCTGCAGATCGGTGTAGCGGCCCGGCGGCACGGGCAGCGGGAGCGCCCGCTGGTCGAGGCCCTCGGCGTCGACCACCACATGCAGCTCCGGCGAGGCCGAGGCCCCGGCGCCGTCCTCGCTCGCGGGCAGCTCACGGCCCTCCAGCTCCGGCTCCAGCGGGGACGGCGTGTGCGCCGCCAGCGGCAGCAGGTGCGGGCGGATCGCGGTGGAAAACGACATGTCGAAGACGTGCTCGTCGTAGGTCGGGTTGAAGGTCCGCGCGGACAGGAAGGCCAGGTGCTTGCCCTCCGGGGTGAACACCGGCTCGGTGTCGACGAAGCGCAGCTTGCTGGCCTCCAGCACCTGCGCGTCGCCGTCGCCGTCGCCATCCCGGACCTGGGCGATCCGGATCTGCCGCAGCGGCGACGGGCCCGGATGCGACCAGGCCAGCCAGCGCGAGTCCGGGGAGAACGAAAGGCCCGTGGAGTCACCGTGGGTGGAGGCGTCGATCCGGCGGACCGCGCCGGAGCCGACGTCCACCACGAGCACGCGGCCGTCGTGGGTGGCGACCGCCAGCGCCGACCCGTCCGGGGCGGCGACCAGCTCGAGCACGCGGCCGAGGTCCCCGGCGGCCAGCCGGCGCCGCTCGCCGGAGTCGAGCCGGATCACCTCCAGCGCGTCGTCCCCCTCGGCGTCGGTGACCCAGGCCACCCGGATCGGCTGCGGCTGGGTGGCGGCGGGATCGTCGCCGTCCGTACTGTCGGGCCGGCCGTCGACGGCACCGCCGAGCACGCGCGGCAGCCTGGCCCGGACGCCGGGGGTGTCGGCAAGGGCCCGCGACGGGCCGTCCCGGTGCGGCAGCCAGTGCACGGTGCCGCGGACCTCCACCGCGCTGCCCCGGCCGGTGCGGTCCGGGGCCAGCTCGCCCACCTCGTCGCCGGCGTCGATCGGGCGCGGCATCCGCGCTGTCCGCGGCCCGCCGAGCCGGATGTCCAGCCTGCGCGGTTCGGCGCCGGTCGCCAGGTCCTCGACCAGCCACAGGTCGCCGCGGCACTGGTACACCAGCCGGGCGCCGTCGCCGCTGGCCGCCCGGGCGTAGACGTCGCCGTGGTCGGAGTGCCGGCGCAGGTCGGAACCGTCCGGCCGGCAGGAGTAGACGTTCCCCCAGCCCTCGTGGTCGGACAGCAGCGCCACCCGATCGCCGATCCACGCCGGGTCCTCCAGCTGGCCGCAGAGGTCCGGCAGCAGCCGGACGAACCCGCCGCCGCCGTCCCGGTCGATCCACAGCGCGCCGGCCTGGCCGCCTCGGTATCGCTTCCAGGCCGCCGCGCTTCGCCGCGACTGGTCGACCCCGAGCACGGTCGTGCCGTCCGGACCGGCCGCCAGGCCGGTGATCGGCCCGTACGGCAGCCGCTCGGCCACCCCGCCGTCCAACGGGACGGCGTAGCCCCACGTGTGGTTGCGGAACGGCTCACCGACCGCGGAGGCGGCCAGCACCCGCCCGTCGCCGGTCCAGCCCAGCACCCGGGTCATCTCGTCGCCCCAGTGCGTCAGGCGCCGGGCGGGACCGCCGTCCACCTCGGCGACCGTCACCTCCGGCAGCCCGTCCCGGCGGCTGGCGAAGGCGATCAGCGCCCCGTCCGGGGACAGCCGGGTCCACGAGACCGGCGCCGCGTCGGCGGTGACCCTCCACGCGCGCCCGCCGTCCAGCGGAGCCAGCCACACGTCGTCTTCGGCCACGAACGACACCAGGTCGCCGTGGATGCTGGGAAAGCGGAGAAAGGCCCGAACGTCGCTCACCTTGCGACCCTACTCAGACCGGACCGGGCGCACGGCGGGCCGGTCGGAGGCCGTGAGGTGATGCGTGGGTGAGGCGAGCGAGGACAGCGGTGACATGACCGGGAGCGTGACCTACCGCGAGCTCTTCCGGGGCCAGCCCGGCCGGCTTGCCGTCGGGCTGCTGCTGCTCGAGTTCGTGGCGGCGGTCCAGGTCTACGTCACCGCGACCGTGCTCCCGCTGGTCTCCGAGGAGTTGAACGGCCAGCGGTACTACGGCCTGGCGCTGTCCGCGTCCACCGTCGCGCTGTTCGTCTCGACCCCCCTGGCCGCACCGATCGCGCGCCGGCTCGGGTCGCGCAAGGTGCTGCTGGGCTCGGGCGTGTTGTACATGGCGGGCACGCTGCTGTCCGCGGCCGCGACGTCGATGCCGGTCTTCGCGGCGGGCCGGATCGTCCAGGGCCTGGGTGGTGGGGCGATGTTCGCGCTCGGGTACGCGATCGTCGCCGAGGAGTTCCCGTCCCGGATGCGTGCCCGGCTGATCGCCCTGCTTACGTCGATGTGGCTGCTGCCCTCGCTGCTCGGTCCGACCGGCGCCGCCCTGCTGGCCACGTCGGTCGGCTGGCGGTGGACGCTGCTGACGATGCTGCCGCCGATGATCGCCGCCGTGACGCTGGTGGCCGGCCGGGTCTCCGGGCAGCCGCCGCCGGGAGAACCGGACCAGGCAACGCCGCTGGCGGCCACCGCGGTGATGACCGTCGGGGCGGCCGCCGTCTCGTTCGGGGGCAGCCGGTCCGGGCTGCTGGCGCTCGTGCTGCTGGTCGCCGGGCTGATCCTGGTGCTGGGCGGGGCCTCGCGGGTGCTGCCCGAAGGCACGGCCACCGGGTCGTCTCCGACGGCGGCGGCGGTCGCCGGGCTGCTGCTCGCGCTGTTCGCGTTCTTCGGCGGCGACGGCCTGATCACGCTGTACGTCACCGCGGGGCTGGGCGACTCGATCGGCTGGGCCGCCGCCGCGCTGTCCGCCGGCGGCATCGCGTGGAGCTTCAGCACGCTGGCCCAACCACGGCTGCTCGACCGCAGCGGGCAGCGTGGCTTGGGGATCGTGCTGGCCGGCTCAGTCATGATCACCGTGTCGCTGGCCGGGCTGTTCGCCCTGCTCCTGCTGGTCAGCTCCGACCCGGCCAAGGTGGCGGCGGCGCTCGTGATCGTGGCCTGGGCGGCCGGTGGTGCCGGGATGGGCCTAGTCTACCCCACGCTGACGCTGGGCGCGCTGCTCGTGCCG
>JBKPQU010000127.1:0-5319 GCA_046734255.1 Actinomycetota bacterium | reverse complement strand
GTGGCTCGAGGGGCATGGCGACGACCTCGGCCTGGGGATGCTCGGACGCGTCGACGTCGCGGGCGAGACGCCGGCTTCGGTGCGGCCCGACGGCTACGAGGTCAACGCGACCTTCCCGTGGGACCGCCGCCCGCTCGACGTGGCCGGCGTGACCGTCGCGGTCCGCCGGCTCGGCTGGCAGGTCGACGACCTGGTGGCGCTCGCGGCGGCCGTCGATCGGTTCGAGGACGCGCATGGTCGCCTGCCGACGGACGAGCCGACAGGCGAGCGGACCGCCGATGCTGTGCTCCGCCACGTGGCCGGGGCGTCGGCGTGGTACGTCGGGCAGCTCGATGGCGCCCAAGGCGGGATCGACACGGATGCGGGGGAGGCCGTCGCGGCGCTCGCGGGCGCGCGCGCGCGGGCCAGCGAGCGGCTCACGGCGCTCGGCGCCTCGGACGACGGCCGAGAGGTGACCGACGAGCACGGCGAGACCTGGACGCTGGCCAAGGTCGTCCGCCGGTCCCTGTACCACGCGTCCGACCACCTGTGGGAGCTCGACCGCCGGCTCGCCCGCGCCGACGGGACCGCCGAGCGCGTCGAGGTCACGCTCGATCGCCGCCCCGACGCGCCGGCGATGGTCGGCCTGCTGCGCTCGGTCGGGTGGGATGGGCGGACGGTCGACCAGGAGGCCCTCGGGCGATCCATCGATGGCACCCCGGAGTTCGCCGCGGCCTGGGACGGCGACCGGCTGGTCGGCACCGCCCGATCGCTGACCGATGGGGCGATGTATGCGCACATCGCGACGGTCGTGGTCCACCCGCGCTTCCAGGGCCTGGGCGTTGGCGAGCGGCTGATGCACGCCCTCATGGACGGACGTGAGAACGTGCGCTTCGCGCTCAGCGCCGCGCCCGGCATGGACGCCTGGTACGCGAAGCTCGGGTTTGCGCCGGACACGCGCGCGATGGTCCGCCAGCGCCGGCGCTGAGGGGCATCACTGCCCGAAAGGGTTCGCCACCGACCCGCGGGTGGCGTAGGCTGGCCCACATGAACGCCCTGCCTCGCCCGCGCCGCTCGTTCGCCGCGCGGATCCTGTCCGCGATCGTCATCCTCCCGCTGCTGATCGCCGCGTGCAGCGGCAGTGCGAGCCCGCTCGGAGGTGGCAGCGATCCGGCCGCCGTGGTGAAGGACGCCCTGGCGAAGGTCGCCGCCAAGGACTTCAACGGCGTCGCGAACCTCGCCTGTGCCGGCCAGGCCGACGAGGTGCGCCAGCAGTTCGACATGGCGGGCCAGCTCGCGTCCGCCGTACCGGGCGCCAACCCGCAGGACATCGTGAACTCGATCTCGTTCGACACCACCGGCGTGACGGTCGGCTCGGCGACCGTGAACGGCGACACGGCGACGGTGCCCGTCAGCGGCACCATGAAGATGAACTTCGACAAGGAGAAGCTCCGCCCGATCATCAAGCAGATGCTGCAGGCCCAGGGCGCGGGCGACCAGCTGTCGGACGCGCAGATCGACATGTTCCTGGACCAGATGGCGGGAAGCGGCCAGGGCGTGCCGCTGAACGAGACCCTGACCCTCAAGCAGGAGGGCGGCGCCTGGAAGATCTGCGAGCCGTCGAGCGGCAGCGACGGCGCCGCACCGAGCGCGTCAGGCTCCTGATCGCCGACCCGCCCGCGTCCTGACGGGCGGGCCTTCTCGGCTCGAACACCTGTTCCATTTCGCGCACATCCGGTAGACTCTGAGGCGTGCCCCAGGATCGGATCGTCGTGCGCGGAGCGCGCGAACACAACCTCAAGAACGTCGATGTCGCGTTCCCGCGCGACCGGCTCGTCGTCATCACCGGCCTGTCCGGCAGCGGCAAGAGCAGCCTCGCCTTCGACACCATCTATGCCGAGGGCCAGCGGCGCTACGTCGAGAGCCTGAGCGCCTACGCCCGCCAGTTCCTCGGCCAGATGGAGAAGCCCGACGTCGACCAGATCGACGGCCTGTCGCCGGCGATCTCGATCGACCAGAAGGGCGCGTCGAAGAACCCGCGGTCGACGGTCGGCACCGTCACCGAGATCTACGACTACCTGCGGCTGCTGTTCGCCCGCATCGGCCATCCGCACTGCCCCAAGTGCGGCCGCGAGATCGAGCGCCAGGCCATCAGCCAGATGGTGGACCAGGTCCTCGCGATGCCCGAGGGCACGCGGCTGCTGGTCCTGGGGCCGCTGATCAAGGACCGCAAGACGGAAGGCGACCGCGTGTTCGAGGGGGCGCGGAAGCAGGGCTTCGTCCGCGTGCGCGTGGACGGCGAGCAGTACGACCTCAGCGACGCCCCGACGCTCGACCGCTACAAAAGGCACACGATCGAGGTCGTCGTCGACCGGTTCGTCGTCCGCCGCGCGGACGCGCCCGAGGACTGGGCCCGCGACGAGGCCGGGCGCCCGATCGACCCGTCCACCGGCGAGGCGGTGCCCGATCCCGACACCTCGCGGCTCGCCGATTCCATCGAGACCGCCCTCCGGCTGGGCGAGGGCGTGGTCGTCGTGGCGCCGGCTCCGCGGGAGGGCGAATCGCCGACCTTCGAGGAGCGGCGGTTCAGCGAGCGCTACAGCTGCCCGTACGACGGCACCACGATCGACGAGCTCGAGCCGCGCAGCTTCTCGTTCAACTCGCCGCACGGCGCCTGCCCGACCTGCACCGGCCTCGGGACGCAGCTGGTGATCGACCCTGACCTGATCATCCCGGACAAGTCCCGGAGCATCAAGGCCGGCGCGCTGGTGCCCTGGAACAAGATGCCGACCGAGATCTCGTGGCGGATGAAGATCACGGAGGCGATCTTCGCGTCGCGCGGGTGGCGGATCGACGTCCCGGTGAAGGACCTGCCGGACGAGGCGATCCAGTACCTGCTGTACGCGCCCAAGGACGAGAAGGTCGTCGTGCGCTACCGCCACGAGCGCGGCGAGAACAGCTACGTCGCGACCTTCGAGGGCGTGGTCACCAACCTCGAGCGGCGGTTCAAGGAGACCGAGTCGGAGTACATCCGGACCGAGCTCGAGAAGTTCATGGTCCAGATGCCGTGCCCCACCTGCCAGGGCCGGCGGCTGCGCCCCGAGGCGCTGGCGGTGACGGTCGACGGGCGCAACATCTCCGAGGTCGCGACACTGTCCGTGACCGACGCGCTCGACTGGGCGGCGGCGCTCGGCGAGCGGGTCACCGAGCGCGAGCGGACGATCGGCCGCCAGGTGCTGAAGGAGATCGTGGCGAGGCTCGGCTTCCTCGTCGACGTCGGGCTCGACTACCTCACGGTGGACCGGGCGAGCGTCAGCCTGTCGGGCGGCGAGGCGCAGCGAATCCGGCTGGCCACCCAGATCGGGACGACGCTCATGGGGGTGCTGTACATCCTCGACGAGCCGTCGATCGGCCTCCACCAGCGCGACAACGCCAAGCTGATCGCCACGCTCACCCGGCTGCGCGACCTCGGCAACACGGTCCTGGTCGTCGAGCACGACGAGGAGACGATCCGGACCGCGGACTGGGTCATCGACATCGGGCCCGGGGCGGGGGAGCACGGCGGCGAGATCATCGCGAACGGCTCGCTCGAGGCGATGCTGGCCGAGCCGCGCTCGATCACGGGCGCGTTCCTGCGCGGCGACCGCCAGGTCCCGATCCCGGCCCGACGCCGCCGGGGCAACGGCCGGTCGCTGCTGGTCAAGGGGGCCCGCCAGCACAACCTGCGCGACATCGACGTCGCGTTCCCGCTGGGGACGTTCATCGCCGTCACCGGGGTGTCGGGCTCGGGCAAGAGCACGCTCGTCGACGAGGTGCTGTACCGGGCGCTGGCCCGCGACCTCACCGGCTCGCGCGAGACCGTGGGGGCGCACGACCGGGTCGAGGGCGTCGAGCACATCGACAAGATCATCGAGATCGACCAGAGCCCGATCGGCCGCACGCCGCGATCGAACCCCGCCACCTACACGGGCCTGTTCGGCCCGATCCGGGAGCTGTTCGCCGGCACGCCCGACGCCCGCGTCCGCGGCTACCAGCCCGGCCGCTTCAGCTTCAACGTCAAGGGCGGCCGGTGCGAGAACTGCAAGGGCGACGGGATCATCAAGATCGAGATGCAGTTCCTCCCGGACGTGTACGTCCCGTGCGAGGTGTGCAAGGGCAAGCGGTACACGCGCGAGGCGCTCGAGATCCACTACAAGGGGCGTTCGATCGCCGACGTTCTCGAGATGACCGTCGAGGAGGCGAACGAGTTCTTCGCGGCCGTGCCCACGGTCAGCGGCAAGCTGCAGACCCTGTTCGACGTCGGGCTCGGGTACATCCACCTCGGCCAGCCGGCGACCACCCTGTCGGGCGGCGAGGCCCAGCGGGTCAAGCTGGCCACCGAGCTGTCGAAGCGCGCGACCGGCAAGACCCTCTACCTCCTCGACGAGCCGACGACCGGGCTCCACTTCGCGGACGTCGACAAGCTCCTCCAGGTCCTGCACCGCCTGGTCGACAACGGCAACACCGTGCTGGTGATCGAGCACAACCTCGACGTCATCAAGACCGCCGACTGGATCGTCGACCTGGGCCCCGAGGGCGGGCATCGCGGCGGCCGCGTCATCGCCGAGGGCACGCCCGAGCGGGTCGCCGAGACCGCGGGCTCTGCGACGGGTGAGTATCTCGCCCGGGTCCTGCGCGGCGAGCCGCTGGTCCCGCTGAGCGACGTCACGTTCGCCGACGAGGCCGGCCGGCCTGGGGTGGGCGGCAACGGGCGGGAGGCCGTGGCGATCGACATCGCGCCGTCCCGCAAGCGCGTCGCCGCGGCCCGTTCGGCGGGGGAGCGCTAAGCCAACTCCTCAGTTCCGGCCCGTTCCGGTCGCTCCCGGCGCCCGGCACCCTCTACGATGGCCGCATGCCGGAGATCGATTACGCCTTCCTCGCCGACGCGGCGGAGACCCAGCCGGGGCAGAAGTTCCACGTGCTGGGCGGCGGCATCACGCGGATCGGCGGCCGGAACTTCCCGCTGCGGCATCCGCACGTCGCGCTGGTCGTCGGCCTGCTCGTCACCGCGCCCGAGACGGACCGCGAGCACGAGCTCCGGATCGTCCTGCTGGACCCGGACGGGCACGAGGTGACGGGCGCCACCGGCAGCCTGCTGGCGCGGGGCCATCCGGACGGACGCGACGCGATCCTCACCTTCAGCATCGACCTCTGGAACCTGACCTTCCCGTCGCCGGGCGACTACTCGTTCCGCATCCTCGTCAACGGATCCGAGCGCAAGCGCCTGCCGTTGCTCCTCCTCGCCCCGCAGGACCGCGACACCGAGACCGAGTCCGAGCCCGCGCCCGCGGATGCCTGAGC
>JBKPQU010000126.1:0-4420 GCA_046734255.1 Actinomycetota bacterium | reverse complement strand
TGCTCGACCAGGCCGTGGCCCAGCGACCGCAGCTGGGGGCGGCGCGGGCCCGGGCGGATCCTCCGGGAGGGGGCGGCCTGCCGGGCCCTCCTGACGGTCGCGTCGAGGGCGTGCGCGATCGTCCGGGCGGCCTCGGACACCTCGGCGAGCAGCAGGTCGGCGTCGCCCAGGCCGCAGCCCACCGCGACGGCGTCCTGCTCGGCCAGCACCAGGCGCTCGCCGACCCGGCCGGTGACGGCGTGCAGGACGTCGCGGACGTCGAGCAGCCGCCGGTGCGCCTCGTCGACCGCCCCGTGCGGGCGGTCGGTGAGCCAGCTGGCGGCCAGCGCGCGGAGCACGGTGACGTCGCGGAGACCGCCGCGCGACTCCTTGAGGTCCGGCTCGATCAGGTGGGCGGCCTCGCCGAAGCGTTCGGCCCGCTCCGCGAGTGAGTCGAGGATCTGCGGGATCCTCCGGCGGATGCCGCCCCGCCAGTCGTCGAGCAGCCCGGTGCGGGCGCGGGCCACCAGGGATGCATCCCCGGCGATCACCCGGAGGTCGAGCAGCCCGATGGCCGCGGTCAGGTCCCCCGTGGCCACCGACCGGCACTGGGCGGGGGTCCGGACGGAGTGGTCCACCCTGAGGCCGCCGTCCCACAGCGGGTACCACAGCCGCTCCGCGAGCGCGGCCACCTCCGGCCGGCCGAGCGTACGACCGTCGTGCAGCAGCACCAGGTCGAGGTCGCCGGCGGGTCCCGCGTCGCCGCGGGCCAGGCCGCCGACGGCGGCCAGCGCCACACCGTGACCGGGGGCCGCGTCCGCCACCGTGCCGGCCTCCTCGACGGTCCCGTCCAGCGCCGCCCGCCAGATCTCGTTCAGGCAGGAGTCGGTCAGCGTGCACAGCGCGCGGCGGCGGTCCGGCCCGGACAACCCGGACCGGACCGCCAGCGTCAGCCGTTCCCGGCGCAGGTCACGGCCGAGGGGGCCGGCGGAGGGCTGGGCGGGCGGCGCCACGTCCGTCATCCGTCGGCCCCCCGCTCACAGCGCGTCGACGCCGTGCTCCCCCGTCCGCACCCGCACGACGTCGTCGACCGGGAGCGTCCATACCTTGCCGTCGCCGATCCGCCCGGTCTGCGCGGCCTTGACCACGACGTCGACCACGTCGGCGGCGTCGGCGTCGTCCACCAGCACCTCGACCCGCACCTTGGGCACGAGGTCGACGGTGTACTCCGCGCCCCGGTAGACCTCGGTGTGGCCGCGCTGGCGGCCGTAGCCGCTGGCCTCGCTGACCGTCAGGCCCTGGATGCCGAACGCCTCCAGCGCGTTCTTGACCTCGTCGAGCCGGTGCGGCTTGATCACTGCGGTGACGAGCTTCATGCGGACACCTCCGCGGAGTCCCTGGCGGCGCTTGCCGGCGCCTTACGGAAGCTGCCGCCGAGCTGGCCGATCTCGTATCCGGTCTCGGCGTGCAGGTTGATGTCCAGACCCTCGAGCTCGACGTCCTCGCTGACCCGCAGGCCGCCGAAGGCCCTGCCTACCAGCTTGGCGATGACGAAGGTGACCACGAACGAGTAGGTCACCGAGGCGAGGACGGCGACCGTCTGCTTGCCCAGCAGCGCGAACCCGCCGCCGGAGAGCAGCCCCTCCTGACCGAGCGCGTTGAAGGCCGAGGTACCGAGGAAGCCGATCAGCAGCGCGCCGAGCACACCGCCGACCAGGTGGACGCCGACCACGTCGAGCGCGTCGTCGAAGCCGAACCGGAACTTCAGCCCCGTGGCCAGGCAGCACACCACGCCGGCGATCAGTCCGAGCACGATCGAGCCCATCGGGCTCACGAAACCGCAGGCCGGGGTGATCGCGACCAGGCCGGCGACCGCGCCGGAGGCGGCACCGAGCGTCGTCGGGTGCCCGTCCCGGATCTTCTCCGTGATCACCCAGCCGAGCATGGCGGCCGCGGTGGCGGTGTTCGTCGTGGTGAAGGCCACCGCGGCCAGGTTGTTGGCACCCAGCGCCGATCCGGCGTTGAACCCGAACCAGCCGAACCACAGCATCGCCGCGCCCAGCAGGACGAACGGCAGGTTGTGCGGGCGCATCGGCTCCTTCGGCCAGCCCTTGCGCCTGCCGAGGACGATCGCGAGCGCGAGCCCGGCCGCACCGGCGTTCGCGTGCACGACCGTGCCACCTGCGAAGTCCTCGGCGCCCAGCTTGAACAGCCACCCCGTCGGCGCCCAGACCCAGTGCGCGATCGGGGCGTAGACCAGCAGCGACCAGAGCACGATGATCACCAGGAACGGCGCGAACTTCATCCGGTCGGCGATCGACCCGGTGAACAGCGCCGGGGTGATCACCGCGAACATCAGCTGGAACATCGAGAACGCCAGGATGGGGATCGTCAGCACGGCGCCTGAGTTCAGCGCGCGGTTGGCCGCGGTGTTGGAGAGCCCGGCGTAGTGCAGGTCCCCGATGAACGAGTTCCCGGCGCCGAACGCCAGGCTGAACTGGCAGAGCACCCACACCAGGCTGACGATCCCGATCGTGATGTAGTTCTGCATGAGGATGGCCAGGACGTTCTTGCTGCGGACCATGCCGCCGTAGAAGAAGGCCAGGCCCGGGGTCATGAACAGGACGAGCGCGGCGCTCGCCAGGACCCACGCGGTATCCCCGCTGTTGATGTCGTAGAACTCCGATGCAGCGAGCACGGGCGACTCCGATGACGTTGGTCACTGGCGCGGGTGGGCGCCGGACCGGCGTGACGATGACAGCCCGCGCCGTCGCGGACGCCCACACAGTGCTGAAGGAAGGTTTCGGGCGCCGCCCTCCTGGATTTCGGCCAGGTGACGTGCCGGGATCTTCGGTGAACTCTGTGTTACGCAGTCACAGAAAGTAGCAGGGTGGTGACTCTCTACCCGAGCAACGCGTCGACGAAGGCCTCCGGGTCGAACGGGGCCAGGTCGTCCGGGCCCTCGCCCAGACCCACCAACTTGACCGGGACGCCCAGTTCCCGCTGGACGGCGATGACGATGCCCCCTTTGGCCGTCCCGTCCAGCTTGGTCAGCACGATCCCGGTGACGTCGACCACCTCGGAGAACACCCGGGCCTGCTGCATCCCGTTCTGCCCGGTCGTGGCGTCCAGGACGAGCAGCACCTCGTCGACCGGGCCCTGCCGCTCCACCACCCGCTTCACCTTGCCCAGCTCGTCCATCAGCCCGACCTTGTTCTGCAGCCGGCCCGCGGTGTCGATCACCACGACGTCGGCCTCGGTCTCGATCCCGAACCGGACGGCGTCGAACGCCACCGAGGCCGGGTCGGCGCCGTCCCGGTCGCTGCGCACGCAGGGGACGCCGACCCGCTCCCCCCAGGTCTCCAGCTGGTCGGCGGCCGCGGCCCGGAACGTGTCCGCGGCGCCGAGCACGACGTCCTTGTCCTCGGCGACCAGGACCCGGGCCAGCTTGCCCACCGTGGTGGTCTTGCCGGTCCCGTTCACGCCCACGACCAGCACCACCGCGGGCCGCCCGGCGTGCCGGGCGGTGGCCAGGGATCGGTCCAGGTCGGGCTCCAGGATCGCGATCAGCTCCTCCCGGAGCAGCCCGCGCAGCTCCGCCGGGTCGCGCGTGCCCAGGACGGCGACCTGCTTGCGCAGCCGCTCGATCAGCTCGCCGCTGGGACCGGCCCCGACGTCGGCGGCGAGCAGCGTCTCCTCGACCTCGTCCCAGGTGTCGGCGTCCAGGGAGTCGCGGGACAGCAGTGTGAGCAGCCCCTGCCCCAGCGACCCGCGGGAGCGGGCCAGCCGGGCCCGCAGCCGCACCAGCCGCCCGGCCGCGGGCTCGGGGCGCTCGATCGCCGGTGGCGCCTCCACCGGGGGCTCGACCACGGCCGGTTCGGCCTCGACCGTCCCTGCCTGCGCGGGCGGGACCGGTGCGATCCGGTCCTCGACCAGGGCGCCGGTCGCGCCGCCCGGCTGCCCCCGGCCCGGTTCGGTCCCGGATGCCGGCGCCCCACCGCGTCGGGCCCGCCGCCGGGAGCCGGCGAGCAGTCCCGCGGCCCCGACGACGATCACCACGAGGGCGAGCAGGATCAGGATCAGTTGGGTGCTGTCCACCGCTGGGGTCTCCTCGACGTGGGCCGGCGTCAGGGCCGGCGATCACCGGTCAGCGCGCGTGCCGGCCCTTGGACAGGCCGAACTCGGCCTCGGGCGTGGTGCCGGCGATGCGTTCCTCGACGTGCCCGCCGTTCGCCTCCGGGTCACCGACCGGTTCCGCGGCCTGCTCCGAGGAAGTCCTGAGGTCGATCACGAGGTCCTCTGACCGTGCAGCCGCGGGCTCCGGGGCCTCGGGCGCGGGCCCGGGCACCGCGGCTTCGGGCACCGCGGCCTCGGGCACCGCGGCCTCGGGCACCGCGGCCTCGGGCACCGGTTCAGGCATGCCGTCGGGCATGCCGTCGGG
>JBKPQU010000125.1:0-4464 GCA_046734255.1 Actinomycetota bacterium | reverse complement strand
CCACGAGGACCTCGAGTTCACCCTGCCCCCGGCGGACTACGGGGCCTGGTGGGGCGTGGTGCTCGACACCGCCGACGACGACGCCGACCTGTCCGACGCCTTCGGCCCCGGGCACGTCGTGGTCGGGGCCCCCCGCTCGGTGGTGGTGCTGCGCCATCCGCGCGAGGCCGACCAGGTCACCCAGCTGACCGCCGTGACCGCCGCCGACGTCCCGCCGGTCCCGGCCCAGCCGGACGCCCGCCGTGCGCGGACGGTCGGATCGCAAGCCCTACCCCCGCCGCGTCCGGCACCCCGGCCGGGCGCGCCGAGCCGATGACGGTTCCCCCCACTGCCACCTACCGGGTCCAGATCCAGCCCGGCTTCGGTTTCGACGAGGTCGCGGCGCTCGGCGACTACCTCGACGCCCTTGGCGTCTCGCACGTCTACCTCTCCCCCGTCCTTCAGCCGGCTCCCGGCTCGCGGCACGGGTACGACGTCGTCGACCACACACGGCTGAACGTCGAGGCCGGGGGGCAGGAGGCGTTCGAGCGCATGGCGGCGTCGCTGTCCGGGCGCGGCATGTCCGCGATCGCGGACGTCGTCCCGAACCACATGTCGATGCCCATCCCGCTGCGGCTGAACGCGGCGCTCTGGTCGGTGTTCCGCGACGGCCCGCGCTCGCCCTACGCCGACTGGTTCGACGTCGACTGGACGGTGCCTGACCGTGCCGTGCTCATGCCGGTGCTCGCCGACCGGATCGGGAAGGTGCTGGCGGCCGGGGACATCAGCGTGGACACCGCGGGCCCGGAGGCGGTGCTGCGCTACCACGAGCACGAGTTCCCGGTCCGGCCGGGGACCGAGCACCTGCCGCTGGAGGAGCTGGTCGAGCGGCAGTGGTACCGGCTCGCGTGGTGGCGCGTCGCCGACGAGGAACTCAACTACCGCCGGTTCTTCGACGTCGGCAGCCTGGCCGCCGTCCGGACCGAGCTGCCCGAGGTGTTCCGGGCCACGCATGCCCTGCTGCTGCGGCTGGTGGCCGACGGCCGGCTGAGCGGGCTGCGGATCGACCATCCGGACGGCCTGGCGGACCCGCGGGAGTATCTGCGCCGGCTCGCCGCGGCCACCGGCGGCGGCGCTTGGGTCGTGGTCGAGAAGATCCTCGAGGCCGAGGAGGAACTGCCCGCGGACTGGCCGTGCGCCGGCACGACCGGCTACGACGCGCTGCAGCGGATCTGCGGGCTGTTCGTCGACCCGGCCGGCGCGGCGCCGCTGTCGGAGCTGCTCGCCGAGTTCACCGGCGAGCCGGCCGACCTCGCCTCGGTGATCTCCCAGGCCAAGCGCGAGGTGGTGGAGCAGGGCCTGTACGCCGAAGTGCACCGGCTGGTCGACCTGCTCACCGAGATCACCCACGGCGACATCGCCCTGCGCGACCACACCCGGCGCTCGCTGCACGACGCCGCGATCGAGCTGCTCGTGGCGTTCGATCGGTACCGGGCATACGTCGTGCCCGGCGAGCCGGCGTCCGCCGAGTCGGTGGCGGTGGTCGAGGAGGCGACCGAGCGGGCCCGCCCGTTCGTGCCCGAGGAGTTCGGCGAGGCCCTCGAGCTGGTTCGCGACCTCGTCCTGGGCCGCCCGGTCGGCACACCCGCCGCCGAGCCGGGCAGGGCGGCGCGGCGGGCGGAGCTGGTGGTGCGCTTCCAGCAGACCTGCGGCCCGGTGATGGCCAAGGGCGTGGAAGACACCGCCTTCTACCGGTGGCATCGCCTGGTGTCGCTGAACGAGGTCGGCGGCGACCCGGGGCACTTCGGGGTTGCACCCGAGGAGTTCCACGCCTTCGCCGCCCGCCAGCACCGGGCCTGGCCGACGACGATGACCGCCCTGTCCACCCACGACACCAAGCGGTCGGAGGACGTCCGGGCCCGGCTGGCGGCGCTCGCCGAGTTCACCGAGGAGTGGAGCGAGGCGGTCCGCGGCTGGCGCGAGGCTGCCGGCCGCTACCACAGCGCCGAGGGATGGCCCGACCCGGCCGTCGAGTACCTCATGTGGCAGACGCTGGTCGGCATGCGCGGCTTCCCGCCGGACTCCCGCCCGCCGGAAGCGGCCCGGCTGACCCGCTACCTCGTCAAGGCCGCGCGCGAGGCCAAGCAGCTCACCTCCTGGACGAACCCGGACGCCGGCTACGAGGCCGCCCTGGTGGCCTTCGCCGAGGCGGTGCTCGCCGACGACGGAGTGGACGCCGCGATCGCCGAGTTCTGCGACCTGATCGACGGGCCCGCGCGGGTCGCCGTCCTGGGCCAGAAGGTCGTGCAGCTGACGATGCCGGGCGTCCCCGACGTGTACCAGGGCACCGAGCTGGTCAACCTGCGCATGGTCGACCCGGACAACCGGCGGCCGGTGGACTACACCCAGCCGCGCGGGCGGCTGGCCCGCCTGGACGCCGGCGAGCCACCGCGGGACCTGGACGACGAGAAGCTCCTCGTGGTCGCCCGGGCCCTGCGGCTGCGCCGCCAGCACCCGGAGTGCTTCGTCGGCGCCGACTCGACCTACGCGCCGCTGGCCACCTCCTCCGGCAACGCCCTCGCCTTCGCCCGTGGCCCCGGCGGCGCGGACCCGACCGTGGTCACCCTGGTCACGCGGCTCCCGGTGGCCCTGCAGCGGCACGGCGGCTGGGACGCGCACACCGTCGTGCTCCCCACCGGCGACTGGACCGACGTCCTCACCGGCCGCACGACCCCCGGCGGCGCCCAGCGCTTCGCCGACCTGCTCGCGAGTCTCCCGGTGGCGCTGCTGCACCGCGCCGCCTGACGCTCGTCCGGAGGGTCAGGTCGCGGCGAGGCGTGCCTTCTCGGCGGCGACGTCGAGGTCCGGGACCGGCCACCGGGGATCCAGCTCGAGCAGTGCCTCGAGGAGCAGCTGCTGGACGGCCCAGCGGGCGTACCACTTGCGGTCGGCGGGCACGATGTGCCAGGCGGCGGCCGGCGTCGAGCAGAGCGACAGCGCGGCCTGGTAGGCCTCCTGGTAGTCATCCCAGAAGGCGCGCTCGTCGAGATCGTGCGTGTTGTACTTCCAGCGCTTGTCCGGCCGGTCCAGCCGCTGGTACAGCCGCCTCCCCTGCTCCTCCTTGGACACGTGGAGCATCACCTTGACGATCGTCGTCCCGCGATCGGCCAGCGACGCCTCGAACCGGTTGATCGCCGCGTACCGCCGCTGCCAGGTCGCCCGCGGAACGAGGTCGTGCACCCGCACGATCAGGACGTCCTCGTAGTGCGACCGGTCGAAGGCGCCGATCTCCCCCGGCTCGGGCAGCGCCCGCCGGATCCGCCAGAGGAAGTCGTGCGATCGCTCCTCGGCCGTGGGTGCCTTGAAGGCGGTGAGCCGCACGCCCTGGGGGTCGACCTGGCCCACGACGTGGCGGATGATGCCGCCCTTGCCGGAGGTGTCCATCCCCTGCAGCACGAGCAGCACCCGCCGCCTCCCGCCGAAGCGGGACTCCGCCCACAGGCGCTCCTGCAGATCCGACAGCTGCTTGGCGGCCGCCGCCAGCGCCGTCCTGCCGTCCGCCTTGCCGCCGGCGAACCCCGGCGTCGAGGCGGGGTCGACGTCCGCGAGCCGGGTGCTCTCGCCGACCCGCAGCAGATCGGCCAACCTGGAAGGGGCGGCCTCCTTGACCTTTGGCACCGGAGGAGCATGGCAGCACTGACCGGGGCTGTCACGGTAGGGCCGGCCGCCGCGTCATGCGAGTGACAGGAGGGAGCACGGGTGCCGGGTGCCCGCGAGCCGCAGGCCGTCAGCGACCGGGCCGCCGAATTCCAGGAGCACCGGGGGTTCCTGCTGTCGGTGGCCTACCGCCTCACCGGCAGCTGGGCGGACGCCGAGGACGTCGTCGCCCAGGCGTGGCCGCGCTGGGAGGTCGCCGAGGGGGTGCTGAACCCGCGCGCCTGGCTGACCAGGGTGGTCAGCCGGATCGCCCTGGACCACCTGCGGTCCGCGCGAGTGCGCCGGGAGACCTACGTCGGCCCATGGCTGCCCGAGCCGCTGCTGACGGGCCTGCCCAGCCCCGCGCCCGCACCGGATCCGGCCGAGGAGCTGGTCCGGGACGAGTCGGTGCGGCTGGCGTTCCTGGTCGTGCTGGACACCCTCACCCCGGAGCAGCGAGTCGCCCTGGTCCTCCACGACGTGCTCGACCTGCCCTTCGCCGACGTCGCCGAGGTGCTTGGCTGCCCCGAGGCGACCGCCCGGCAGCACGCCGTCCGAGCGCGCCGCCGGATCGCGGCCGCCGACCCCGCGCCGCGCTTTCCCGACAAGGAGACCCGGGCGAACCTCGACCGGCTCGCGGCCGCCCTCGCGGCCGACGACGGCGCCGCCCTGGCAGCCCTGCTCGCCCCGGACGTCGTCCTGCTCAACGACGGCGCCGGCGAGGTGGCCGCGGCGGTCCACCCGGTGCACGGCGCGGACCGGGTGGCCCGGCTACTGGTCGGGCTGCAG
>JBKPQU010000124.1:0-6684 GCA_046734255.1 Actinomycetota bacterium | reverse complement strand
GCGCTCGCCCGCGCCGCGGACGCCCCGGGCTACCCGGCCACCGCCGGCACGCCCGCGTTGCGCGAGGCGGCCGCCGCGTGGTTCGCCCGGCGCCGCGGCGTCCCGGACGTCGACCCGGACGGCGTGCTGCCCACGATCGGCTCGAAGGAGCTGGTCGCCTGGCTGCCGACGCTGCTCGGGCTGGGCGCCGGCGACGTCGTCGTCCACCCCGAGATCGCCTACCCCACCTACGACGTCGGCGCCCGGCTGGCCGGTGCCACGCCGCTGCCCGCCGACGGCACGACCCGGCTCGGACCCGCGCCGCTGTCCGGCCCGGGCAGGGTCGGGCTGGTCTGGCTGAACTCCCCGTCCAACCCGACCGGCCGGGTGCTCGGTGTCGAGCACCTCGCCAAGGTCGTCGGCTGGGCCCGCTCGATCGGCGCCGTGGTCGCCAGCGACGAGTGCTACGCGGAGCTGGGCTGGGAGGTGACCGACGTGCCGAGCGTGCTCGACCCCAGGGTGTGCGGCGGCTCGCACGATGGGCTGCTCGCCGTGTACTCCCTCAGCAAGCAGTCCAACCTCGCCGGGTACCGGGCCGGCCTGGTCGCGGGTGACCCGGCGCTGATCCGCCGGGTGCTGGAGGTGCGCCGGCACGCCGGGATGATGGTCCCCGCGCCGGTCCAGGAGGTGCTCCGGGTGGCGCTCGGCGACGACGCGCACGTCGCGGAGCAGCGCGAGCGCTACCGGCTCCGGCGCCAGGTCGCGGCCGCGGCGCTGCGCTCCGCCGGCTTCCGGATCGACGACTCGGCGGCGGGCCTGTACCTGTGGGCGAGCCGGGACGAGCCCAGCGGTGTGAGCCTGGCCTGGCTCGCGGAGCGCGGTGTCCTGGTTGCTCCCGGTGACTTCTACGGGGCGGCCGGCGCGCGGCACGTGCGGGTGGCGCTCACCGCAGCGGACGAGCGTATGGCCCGTTTGACCGGGCGTATCGGCACGGGTCCGCCATGACTGGGTGATCCCGCTCACCCGACACTCTGTGACGTGCGCCCCCCGGACGGGTAGCGTCGGGTCACACAGCACAACGGCCCATCAGGCCGCGGCTTCGACCCCGGCGGCGGGACCACCACCACCACCGCTCAGCGCACCCGTTCACCCCCAGGAGCGTGCATGTCGGCCCAACCCGCGGAGCAGCCTGAGGCCACCCTGAGCTATGACGGCCGGCACCTGCAGCTGCCGGTCGTCACCGCCACCGAGGGCGGGTCCGGCGTGGACACCTCCGATCTGTTGAAGTCCACCGGGCTGGTCACCCTGGACCCGGGCTTCGTCAACACCGCCTCGTGCGTGTCGTCGATCACCTACATCGACGGTGACGCCGGGATCCTGCGCTACCGCGGGTTCCCGATCGAGGAGCTCGCCGAGCACAGCACCTTCGTCGAGGTCGCCTACCTGCTGATCTACGGCGAGCTGCCGACCAAGGCGCAGCTGCAGGACTTCGACCTGCAGGTCCGGCGGCACACGCTGCTGCACGAGGACCTGAAGCGGTTCTTCGACGGATTCCCGCGCGACGCGCACCCGATGCCCGTGCTGTCCAGCGCGGTCAGCGCGCTCAGCACCTTCTACCAGGACAGCCTCAACCCGTTCGACCCGGAGCAGGTGGAGATCTCCACGGTGCGGCTGCTGGCCAAGCTGCCGACGATCGCGGCCTACGCGTACAAGAAGTCGGTCGGCCAGCCGTTCCTCTACCCGGAGAACTCCCTGGGACTCGTCGAGAACTTCCTCCGGCTCACCTTCGGGTTCCCGGCGGAGCCGTACGAAGTTGACCCGCTGATGACCAAGGCCCTGGACCTGCTGTTCATCCTGCACGCCGACCACGAGCAGAACTGCTCCACCTCGACCGTGCGGATGGTCGGCTCGTCCCAGGCGAACCTGTTCGCCTCGATCTCGGCCGGGATCAACGCGCTGTTCGGCCCGCTGCACGGCGGGGCCAACCAGGCCGTGCTCGAGATGCTGGAGAGGATCCGGACCAGCGGGGAGGACGTCGACACGTTCGTCCGTCGCGTGAAGAACCGGGAGCGCGGGGTCCGGCTGATGGGCTTCGGCCACCGGGTCTACAAGAACTACGACCCGCGCGCCGCGATCGTGAAGAAGACCGCCGACGAGGTCCTCTCCGGGCTGGGCCAGCGCGACGAGCTGCTCGACATCGCCCTGCGGCTGGAGGAGATCGCGTTGGCCGACGACTACTTCGTCGAGCGCAAGCTGTACCCCAACGTGGACTTCTACACCGGGCTGATCTACAAGGCGATGGGCTTCCCGACCAAGATGTTCACGGTGCTGTTCGCCCTCGGCCGGCTGCCCGGCTGGATCGCGCAGTGGCGCGAGATGATCGAGGACCCGCAGACCAAGATCGGTCGCCCTCGACAGGTGTACGTCGGCGCCAACCAGCGCGCCTTCGTCCCGCTGAAGCAGCGATGACGCCGCGCTGAAGCGCCGCCGAGCCGGCGCCGCGCCGGCCGGAGATCACCCGCCCCCGGCCACCCGGACGACGACGGTTCCAGCCGGCGTGCTGCCGCCGGTCGCCCAGCCCTCCTTCGGCGCGTCCCGGCGCCACTGACGGCCGTCGGTGGACACCGAGATCACGTCCAGGCCCTTGGCGCGGGCGACCGCCCACTGGGCCAGGCTCCAGCCCAGGCGGCGTGCCTCCGGGCCGTCCGGCGTGAACTGCACCGCGGTGCCGCCGCTGCCGACCACCGCCTGGCCGCTCAGGCCGGCCTCCGCCCTGGCGCTGGCCGCCAGCGCGTGTGCGGCCGGGGTGAGCCCGTCCGCGCCGGGCTGCCCGCTGCGGCTGCCGGCCGGGCGCAGCGGGCAGATGAGCGCCGCGGGGGAGTAGCCGGTCAGGGCCGAGGCGGCGATGCGGGCTTCCGGCTCGTGGTCGGCGTAGGCGGACGGGTAGGCCGACCGCTGCACCCGCTGGGCCGCGGAAGTGATCGGCAGGCTCTGGTAGCCCTCGACCTTCACCAGCACGTCGTAGAAGGCGTTGGTCGCGTAGACCGGGTCCAGCAACTGCCGGCGCGTGCCCCAGCCCTGCGAGGGGCGCTGCTGGAACAGCCCCACGGAGTCCCGGTCGCCGTACTCGAGGTTGCGCAGCTTCGACTCCTGCATCGCGGTGGCGATCGCGATCGTGGCGGCACGCGCGGGCAGCTCCCGCCGGACGGCGACCGCGCTGATCACGGCGGCGTAGCGGGCCTGTTCGGGGTCGAGATCGGTGTGCCCGCCTCCCGCGGTCACCGTGCACCGCTCCATCAGGGCGAGCTGCGGCATCCGGTCGCGCAGCACCATCCACCCGCCGACGGCCAGCCCGAGCACCACGAGCAGGGTCAGCCCGCGGTTCCACCCCCGCCCGCGGCGCGCCGGGGACGCCGCCGGACGCGAGGTGGTGGTGGCGCTCACCGGTGCCCCCCGGCCATTCGGCCGGCGGTGCCGGGCTCAGTTGGCGTGTAGGACCGCATTGAGCTCCACTCGCCTGCCGGACCGCGGGCGCGCCTCGATCGCGCCGCTGCGGGAGTTGCGCCAGAACATCAGCCCGTCGGACCCGGACAGGTCCCGGGCGGTCACGACCCGCCCCGGCGCGGAGGTCGGGTCGTCGCGCAGCAGCAGGACCTTGGTCCCGGCGGTGATGTAGCAGCCCGCCTCGACCACGCAGTCGTCGCCGAGGCTGATCCCGATCCCGGCGTTCGCGCCGATCAGGCACCCCCGGCCGACCGAGATCACCTCGGTGCCGCCGCCGGAGAGCGTGCCCATGATCGACGCGCCACCGCCGACGTCCGAGCCGTCGCCGACGACGACGCCGGAGGAGATCCTGCCCTCGATCATCGACGTGCCGAGTGTCCCGGCGTTGTAGTTCACGAAGCCCTCGTGCATCACCGTGGTGCCCTCGGCCAGGTGGGCGCCCAGGCGCACCCGGTCGGCGTCGGCGATCCGCACCCCGCTCGGCACGACGTAGTCGGTCATCCGGGGGAACTTGTCCACGCCGAAGACCTCGACCCTCCCGCCGTGCGCCCCGCTCGCCCGCAGCCGCAGCCGGGTCTCCTCGAACCCCTCGACCGCGCAGGGTCCGTGGTTGGTCCACGCGACGTTGTTGAGGACGCGGAACACGCCGGCCAGGTTCAGCTCGCGCGGGCGGACCAGGCGGTGGGAGAGCAGGTGGAGCCGCAGGTAGACGTCCGGCGGGTCGGCGGGCGCGGCGTCCAGGTCGATCACCGTCCGCAGGACCGACTGCCGCACCCTGCGGTGCGGGTCGCTGCCCTCCAGCGCGGCGAGGTCGGCCGGGACCGCGTGTGGCCCGGCGTCCGTCGGCGGCCCGCCGAGCCGGGGGTCGGGGAACCAGGTGTCCAGGACGGCGCCCCGCTCGGTGAGCGTCGCCAGGCCGTAACCCCACGCCGCCCGGCGCGGCTCCTGCTCGCTCACGGCCGCCAGCCTACGGGCTGAGCCTCGGCGTCACCCCGCGAGGCGTCGTGGCCGGTGGCGGACAGACCGCGCCGTACGCTCCTGCCCATGACCGTGGAGGTGGGGCTGAACCTGCAGGCCGACGCCGTCACCCTGACCCGGGCACTGTGCGACATCGAGTCGGTCAGCGGGAACGAGCGAGAGATCGCGGACGCCGTCGAGGCGGCGTTGCGCGGGCTGGCGCGCCTGGAGGTGCTCCGCGACGGCGACGCCGTGCTCGCCCGCACCCGGCTGGGCCGCGCCGAGCGGGTCATCCTCGCAGGTCACCTCGACACCGTCCCGGTCGCGGGCAACCTGCCGACCTGGGTCGTCGGGGAAGGGGACGAGGCGGTCGTCCACGGCCGGGGCGTGGTCGACATGAAGTCCGGCGTGGCGGTGGCGTTGCGGGTGGCGGCCGAGGTCCCGCAGCCGGCGCGGGACGTGACGTTCGTGTTCTACGACGCCGAGGAGGTCGAGCAGGAGCGCAACGGTCTGGGCCGGCTGGTCCGCCACCACCCGGAGTGGCTCCGGGCCGACTTCGCCGTGCTCTGCGAGCCGTCCGGGGGCACGGTCGAGGGCGGCTGCAACGGCACGATGCGAGTCGAGGTCAGCGTGCCCGGCGTGGCCGCGCACTCGGCCCGGTCGTGGACCGGGCGCAACGCCATCCACGACGCCGGTGCCGTCCTCGACCGGCTCCGCGCCTACCAGCCGCGGCGCCCCCGGGTCGACGGCCTGGAGTACCGGGAGGGGCTGAACGCCGTCGGGATCCGCGGCGGGGTGGCCGGGAACGTGATCCCGGACCTCTGCGTGGTCAGCGTGAACTACCGCTTCGCCCCCGACCGCAGCATCGCCGACGCTGAGCAGCACCTGAGGGAGGTGTTCCAGGGGTTCCGGGTCGAGGTCGTCGACGCCGCCGCCGGGGCGCGCCCGGGGCTGGACCACCCCGCCGCCGCCGCGTTCGTGGCGGCGATCGGGCGGCCGCCGTCCCCCAAGTACGGCTGGACCGACGTGGCACGGTTCGCCGAGCTCGGCATCCCCGCGGTGAACTACGGGCCGGGCGACCCCAACCTGGCCCACACCGACGACGAGCGGTGCCCCACCGCGGCGATCATGGAGTGTGAGCGGGCCCTGCGCGAGTGGCTGATCAGCCCGAATCCCGCGGCTGGGCGCTGACCGAACGTCCCTGGAGGTCGATCACTCCGGGCGGCAGGTTGGGCGTGGTCGACCAGGCGCCGTCTGCGACCGGGTCGGGGCCGGGCTCCCAGGCCAGCGGCTGGTACTCCGTCTCCTGGCCCGCGGGACCCTGGTCCGGATGGCCGGCCGGTTCCTCGGCAGGGTCCTGCCACGGCGGCGGGGGAGGCGGGTCGTACCGGCCGGCCTCGAGCGGCTGCCCGGTCAGCGGTCCGGCCAGCGGTCCGGTCGGCGGTGTGATCGGCGGTTCGGTCGCCTCCGCGAACGAATCCCCGAACGTCTGCCCGAACGACTGCTCGAACGACTGCTCGAACGAGTCGAACGAGTCGAACCGCCCGCCGTCCGGCCGGTCGTGGCGCGGGTACGGCGCCGTGAACTCCTCGAACCCCGGTGGTGGCTCCGGCGTGTCGTACCAGGAGACCGGCGTGGGTACCGGGTCGGGCCCCTCACGGGCGGCCGGCGCCGGGCTCCCGGGCGCCGTCCCGGTGAACGCCTCGAACTCGCGGTAGGCCTCGGGCATGTCGTGCACTGACGCGGGTGCGGTGAGCGCCGGGTACGCCGGCTGGACCGCCGGCGGCGGAAGTGTCCGGAAGTCCTCCGGCAGGACGACCGGCTCCACCCACGGCGGCGGCGGCCGGAACTCGCGGTACTCCTCGGCGGAGGAGAACGGCTCCACCCAGGGCGGCGGCGTGGGCCGGTACGTCGGGTAGTCCCCGGGCAGCTCGATCGGCTCCTGCCACGGCGGCGGCGGCCGGCGCGGCTCGTCGTCGAAGATCGGCGCCTCGAGCGGCTCCTGCCACGGCGGTGGCGGCCGGCTCGGCTCGGGCTCCTGGGGAGGGGGCGCGGCTGCCTCCGGCCACGGCTGCGGCGGGGCGGGAAGGGGGAATTCCTCGAGTGGGTCGGGGTCCCGCCAGGCGAGCGGCGGGCTGGGCGGCGGCAGGGGGAGCGGGGACGGCAGCGGAGGCGGCGGTGGCGGGAGGTCCCGCGGCTCGGGTGCCCGGCGGGGCGGGACGGGCGCGGTGAACGCCTCGAAGC
>JBKPQU010000123.1:0-6392 GCA_046734255.1 Actinomycetota bacterium | reverse complement strand
GCTCCCCGCCGTCCGGGTCGAGGGCGCGCGCGGCGGCCACATCCCGGTGCGCCTGACCCGGTGAGACCCGACACCCGTGCACCAGAAACGTCGCCGCCGTCGTGCCCGGGCGGGCACCCGGCACCGCCTCCGGCCGCCCATCCAGATCCCGGACCACCTTCAGCAACAGCGCATCGGCCGCCGCCACCACCGCATACGCATCGGCCACCGTCTGCCGAGCCTCGGCATCCGACAGACTCCAGGTCGGCGCCGCCAACGCCGTCTCGACACTCGCCCGGATCCGCGCCAACGCGCGAGGCACCGCATGCCCGGCAGCCGCATCCCCCATCACCACGACCGCCACGTTAAGGGCCACCACCGACAATCCGGACACCCCGAAAACCCCTGTGGATAAAGGGATTTGTGCGTGGCGCGTCCGGTGAGCACGATGGGGCGATGACGGCGAGCGGACGCTCCTACGTGGTGACCGGGGGCGGGCGTGGCGTGGGGCGGGCGATCGCCGAGCGGCTCCTCGCGGACGGCGGTGGGGTGGTGGTGATCGAGGCCGACCCACACGCCGCGGATTGGGTCGAGGACCATCCGGCGGGCTCGCGGGTACGCCGCGTCGTCGGCGACGCCGCGAGCGAGGAGATCGCCGGGCAGGGGGCGGATCTGGCGGAGTCGCTCGGCCGCCTCGCCGGATGGGTGAACAACTGCGCCGTCTTCCGGGACGCCTGGCTGCACGAGGTTCCGGCGGCCGAGGTCGCCGACGTGATCCAGCTCAACCTCGGCCCGGCGCTGGTGGGGTGCGCCACGGCGGTCCGCCGGTTCCTGGCCGCCGGAGGCGACGGAGCCATCGTCAACGTCTCGTCGCACCAGGCCCAGCGCGCCGTTCGCGGAGCCTTGCCCTACGCCACGGCCAAGGCCGCGATCGAGGGGCTGACCCGGGCACTCGCGGCGGACTACGGCCCGCACGGCGTCCGGGTCAACGCGGTCGCCCTCGGCTCGATCCGCACCGAGCGCTACACGGCATTCCTCGACAGCCAGGAGCCGGCGGCGGCCGCGCGGATCGTGGACGAGATGGGCCGGCTGCACCCCCTCGGACGGGTGGGCCTCCCCGAGGAGGTCGCCGCGGCAGTGGTGTACCTGCTGTCGGACGACGCCAGCTTCGTCAACGGGGCGACGCTGCCGGTCGACGGCGGGCGCTCGGCGTTCGGCCGCGACCCCGAGGAAGCCTGAGGCCAGCGCCTCGCCGACGGCCAGAGCCGTGATCCACCTGATGGACGGCGCCTCCCCGCGGACCGATAATGCCGGCAGGGGAGGCCCGCATGTCCAATGTGGCGGGAGGCGAGGCGGGCGCTGGGGCGCGCGCTCCGGAGCACGGCGACGCCTACCTGTCCTTGTGGAGCGCGCACGCCGAACAGCGGCGCTGGCCGCTGGCCTCGGACCGCGGCGTGGTGACGCTCGGCCGCGCGGCCACAGCTGATGTCCGTCTGACCGGGGACCCTCTGGTCTCCAGGGTGCACGCCGTCCTGGAACGGATCGGAGGTCAGTGGACGATCGTGGACGACGGGCTGTCTCGTAACGGAACCTTCCTCAACGGCCGCAGGCTGGCGCACCGGGTGCGTCTACGCGACCGCGACAAGATCAGGGTCGGAGAGACGGTGCTGACCTTCTGCGCCCCGCCGCAGACCACGACTCAGCAGACCCTGGCTGCCGGCGGCCTTCCCGCGGTCACGCGGCTGACCGACCGTCAGCTTTCGGTGCTGGTGGCGTTGTGCCGACCGTATGCCGAGGCTTCCTCACACCCAACCGCCGCGAGTAACCAGCAGATCGCCCAGGAGCTGTTCCTGAGCCTCCAGGCGGTGAAGACGCACCTGCGCGTGCTCTTCCACAAGTTCGGCATCGACTCCCTCCCACAGAACCAGAAGCGTGCCCGACTCGTCGAGCTTGCCCTGCAGTTGGGGCTGGTCGACGAGATCGAACCGTGATGGCCGGGGCCCCTGCCGTTGGGCGACCGCGGGCGACACACGGCCAACCGTCCGGTGACCCCGCCGCAGGGTGGGTGAACACGACACCTTGGGTGGCTGCCACGGCACCATCGGGACCGGCGGCGGCCTGTTCACGCCCATCGCGCGCTGTCGTCGTCCACGGACTCGTAGCGCACGAGTGCCCCCGACATCCGCCAACGGTACCGAGGACCGAGGTACCGGCCGGGCGGCCGGTACCGTGAGGGGATGGTCGCGGCTTCGGCGCTCACGCAGGGTCGCCAGGCCTACGAGCAGCAGTCCTGGGCAGCGGCCCAGCAGCTGCTGCTCGCTGCGGACAAGGAATCGCCGCTGGAGGCGGAGGACCTCGAACGGGCCGGCCATGCGCACTTCCTGATCGGCCAGGACGGGACCGGCTTCGCGCTGCTCGAGCGCGCGTTCAGCGAGCGCTTGGCGCAGGGGGACCCGGAGGGCGCCGCCCTGGACGGGTTCTGGCTCTTCTTCGGCCTGTTCACCCGTGGCGAGTCGGCCCGCGCGGGTGGATGGCTGGGGAAGGCGCGCGGCGCGCTTGATGCCGTCGAGCGTGACACCGTCGCCCGTGGCTACCTCATGGCACCCGATGCGCTGCGGGCGCTGACCGGTGGGGACGCCGAGACGGCATACACGCTCTTCAGCGAGCAGCGAGCCGTCGGCGAGCGGTTCGCCGATCCCGACCTGCTCAGCCTCGCCGGGTTCGGCCAGGGCCAGGCCCTGGTGATGATGGGCAGGATCGGCGAGGGCATGGCGGTGCTCGACGAGGTGATGGTCGGCGTCACCGGCGGGCAGGTCCGGCCGGTGGTGGCCGGGCTCGTCTACTGCGGCGTGATCGCCATATGCATGAACACCTTCGACATCCGCCGGGCCCAGGAGTGGACGACGGCGTTGACGAGCTGGTGCGACGCCCAGCCGGACCTCGTACCCTTCCGCGGCCAGTGCATGGTGCACCGGGCCCAGATCATGCAGCTGCACGGTAAGTGGGGCGAGGCCCTGGACGAGCTGGAGCAGGCCACGGAGCGATTCGCCGTGACCAGGCACCCGGCGATCGCGGACGCCTTCTACGAGCGGGGCGAGCTGCACCGGTTGCGTGGCGACCTCGACGCAGCGGAGGAGGCCTACCGCCAGGCGAGCGTGTTCGGGCGTGACGCCCAGCCCGGACTGGCGCTGCTCCGGCTGGGGCAGCGCCAGGTCGCGGCGGCCTCGGCCGGCATCCGGCGCGCCCTGGACGAGAACGGTGACCTGTCCCAGCGGCCCGGGCTGCTGCGCGCCGCCGTCGAGATCGCGCTGCAGTCCGACGAGGTCGCGTGGGCGCGAGCGGCGACCGACGAGCTGCGCGGGCTCGCCCTCCAGGTGGACGCCCCGGTCCTGCACGCCCAGTCGGCGCAGTGCGACGCCGAGGTCCTGCTCGCCGAGGGCGACCCGCGGGGAGCGCTCGCTTCGGCACGCCGGGCGTGGTCGTTGTGGCAGGACCTCGACGCGCCGTACGGCGGTGCCCGGGCACGCATGGTCGTGGGCCTGGCGTGCGGTTCGATCGGCGACGACGACGCGGCCCGGATGGAGCTCGACGCGGCGCGACAGGTGTTCGAGAACCTCTCGGCCGCCCCGGACCTGCAGAGGGTCGACTCGAGCACCGGCCGATCCACCGTCACGGACGCCGGCCTGACGCGGCGTGAGGTCGAGGTGCTTCGGCTGGTCGCCACCGGGAAGACGAACCGGGCCATCGCGGCCGAACTCTTCCTCAGCGAGAAGACCGTCGCGCGGCATCTGAGCAACATCTTCACCAAGCTCGGGCTCTCGTCCCGCGCCGCGGCGACGGCCTACGCCTTCCAGAACGACCTCGTCTGATCGCGCGAGGCGCCCGCGGAGGCCATGGGCAGAATTACCCATCCCTCCTGCCGCCGGAAATGGCGCGTTCTCCCGAAGCTGCGTGATCCCGCCGCCCCTAGCGTCTCGAACAAGGGTCGAACCGGCCCCGATGACTCAGGAGGTGACGTGATGACAGACGGCATGGTCCGGGTGGAGACCGTTGTGATCGGCGCGGGCCAGGCAGGCCTGTCGACCGGCTACCACCTGTCCCGAAGGGGCCGTGACTTCGTGATCCTGGACAGCGTCCGGCGGATCGGCGACAACTGGCGCTCCCATTGGGACTCGCTGCGGCTGTTCAGCCCGGCGCGGGTGGCTGACCTGCCCGGGATGCGATTCCCAGCGCCCAGCGACTCGTACCCCAGCAAGGACGAGATGGCCGACTACCTCGAGGCGTACGCCGCGAGGTTCGAGCTGCCCGTCCGCACCGGCGTGCGGGTGGCCCGCCTGTCTCGCGAGGGTGATCGGTACGTCGTGACGACCGACGGCGCGACGTACGAATGCGACAACGTCGTGGTCGCCTCGGGCACGTTCGGCCGGACGCCGATGATCCCCGACTTCGCCGAGCGGTTGGACCCGGGGACCCTGCAGCTGCACTCCAGCGAGTACAAGAACCCGAGCCGGCTCCAGCCCGGCGGGGTGCTGGTCGTGGGAGCCTCGCACTCCGGTAGCGACATCGCCTTCGAGGTGGCCAGCGCCGGCCACCCCACGGTGCTCAGCGGCAGGATCCACGGTGAGTTGCCGTTCCAGATCGAGACCAGGTCCGCCGGCGTGATCTGGCCGGTCTTCTTCTTCCTCGGCAAGCACCTGATCACGCTCAGGACGCCGATCGGGCGCAGGATGCGAGCGGAGGTCAGGGCGCACGGCGGCCCGCTGATCAGGTACAAGCGGGCAGACCTCGCCGGGGCAGGGGTCGAGATGGTTCCCGCCCGCACGGTGGGGGTCGTCGACGGGCGGCCGATGCTGGACGGCGGCCGCGTGCCCGACGTCGCGAACGTGATCTGGTGCACGGGCTTCCGCCAGGACTTCTCCTGGATCGACCTGCCGGTCACGGGTGAGGACGGCTGGCCGCTCGAGGAGCGCGGTGTCGTGCCGTCCTCACCGGGCCTGTACTTCGTCGGGCTCTCGTTCCAGTACGCCTTCTCCTCGATGCTCGTCGGAGGATCGGGCAGGGACGCGAAGTACGTCGTCGAGCACCTGTGCACGCGCACACCAGCCGCCGGGCAGCCAGGCCGCGCGGAGGAGAGCCGGCTCGCGCTCCCGGCGTGAGCCGACCCGGCCCGACCCGCTCAGTCCATCGTCAATCGACGATCGCCACTGCGCGGGTCGGGCCGCCGTGCGCGCCGACGACCTTCAGCGGGAAGCCGACGAAGGTGAACCGGCGCCCCACGACCTCGGTCAGGACGAGGTTCTCGTAGTGGGTGATGTGCTCCCTCCGGCACATCATGTGGATCGGGTAGGTCTTGGAGGTCGGGTTGTCGGGGGTGGGCGAGTCGACGCCGAACGTCTTCACGCCGTTGTCCACGATCCACTCGGCGGCCTCGGCCCCCAGCCCGGCGAAGTTCGTCAGGTACTGAGGTGTCCCCTGGTACTTGTCGAAGGTGCCCGTGTAGAAGAACAGCATGTCGCCCGGATTGAGCGTCAGCCCGGCGCCGTCCATCGACAGCTCGATGTGCTCGGGGGTGATGTCGGTCTGCTCCGGCCGGCCTGAGACGTCGACGCACAGCGCCGGTCCGTAGAACAGCTCCAGCGGCATCGCATCGATCGTCTCTGCGCTCGGGTCGGGATCGAGGTGGCTGAAGGAGTCCACGTGCGTCGGCCCGTTGTCGTTGAGCATGAAACCCCAGGTCTGGAACGAGAAACCACCCTCGAACCGCGGTGCGGTCTCCTCGTGCGTCACGTGCTGGAACGTGACCGTCTTGAGGTGCCCGGGGTACACCTTCATCCCCTCGTAGATGGGCTGGGACAGGTCGATCAGCTGCGCCATGCAAACACTCCCCTCATGACTCCCCTCATGACTCCCCTCACTCGCACTTCGCCATCCGCGCCTAGTACATGACCACGCCCGCGTTGACGTTCAGGTCGATCCCGGTCAGACCGCCGGAGCGGTCCGAGGTCAGGAACAGCACGGCCTCCGCGACGTCCGTGGCCGAGGTGAGGCGACCCAGCGGGGACAACCCCTCGAACTCCGCCCGAACAGCGTCCTCGGGAAGCCCGCGGGCCTGGGCCTGCGTGCGGATCACCCAGTCGATCCGTGGCCCCTCCACGAACCCCGGCGAGATCAGGTTCACCCGGACGCCGAACCGCCCGGTCTCCAGCGCCAGCGTGCGGGTCAGGCCGACCAGCGCCAGCTTGCTCGCCGTGTAGGCGGAACGGCCGTACAGCGGCCGCTTGCCGGAGATCGACCCGATCACGACCAGCGCCCCGCCACCGGCCTCGATCATGGCTGGAACCGTCGCTCGTGCGGTGTGGAAGACCCCGTGCACGTTCACCTCGAAGGTCCGCTCCCACTCCTGCGCGTCCAGC
>JBKPQU010000122.1:0-5152 GCA_046734255.1 Actinomycetota bacterium | reverse complement strand
GGACGCCGGCACCACCACCTCGCCGAGCAGGCGGAACGCCGACCGGAGGCCGCTGAGGCCGCTGAGGCCGCTGAGGCCGCTGAGGCCGGAGGCTCGCACAGCCGGAGGATGCGGGTGCCGCCCGGCCACGGGCGCCGAGCCGCGCGAATCTGTGGACGGTGGGACGGCTGTTCGGGCTGTGCAGGACGGCGGGTGCCGTCTCCGTTCAGCCGGGGAAGGTCGGCCACCAGGCGGGGGTGGCGATCGGCACCCAGCCCGCGCCGGCCCGGGTCAGCACCACCCCGTCGGCGGTGCCCACGTACAGGTCCAGCTCGCCGTTGCCGGCCGTCACCGACGTCAGGTCCGCGGGGAGATCCGAGCTGGAGGCGGTGGTCGCGGACGCCGGCCCGCCCACCTGGGCGACCCACGGCTGGACGCCGCCGGTGCGACCCCGACCCAGCACGACCACCTCGTCGTCGTCCACCCACGCTCCGGAGGAGGCGACGACCAGGTCGGGAGCGAGCTGCAGCGGCCGGGTCAGGGAGGTCGGGGTGTCCTGCTTGTTGCGGGCGATCCCGGTGACCAGGACCCGGCCGATCCCGTTCCGGGTGGCCAGGATCAGGGCCCGGGTGCCGTCGCGGCTGACCTTCAGGTCACTGATCCGGTACCCGGCCAGCCACGGGGCGCGGACCGGGACCGCCCCCCGGCCGGGGCGGGCCGCGTACACGGTCCCGTTGCACGCCGCGCCCGTGGACCATACCCAGCCGCGCGGATCGAACGAGGGAGCGGTGAGGTTCCTCCCCTGCAGCAGGGTCTCGGCCCTCGGCGTGCCGGGCAGCTGGTAGAGCAGGCGGGTCCGGTTCTGGACCAGCTCGGCGTACGCGCTCCCGTCGGGGGCCGCGGCCGGAGCGACGGCTCCGCGAGCGACGAGCGGGGTCGTCCCCTCGACGCCGACCAGGGTCCGCTGGGCCAGACCCACCCCCTGGATGCGGGCCAGCCGCCCGTTGCCGTCCAGCACCAGCGGGCGCCCGTCGACCTGCGGATCCACCTGCAGCCGGCGCTCGGGCTCGTCCGGCTGCGCGTGCGCCGCCCGGGCCGACCCACCCGAGGCCACCATCGCGAACGCCGCCCCGCCGACCGTGACCTTGACGTCGGTGATGCCGCTGACGCCGACCAGCGTGCTGCGCAACTGGCTGAGCAGCATCACCCGGTGCTCGGTGTCCGCGTTCAGCACGCTGTCGTTGAGGTCCACGACGGCGACGCCGGCCTGGACGGGAACGGCGGGCACGGTCATCCGCGTGCCCTTCGGGACGCCGGACGTCAGCGCGGGACGCAGCCAGGGCGAGGGCCCGGACAGGATCGCCTTCGCCAGCAGCGTGGGGGTGGCGTTGGTGATCGGGAACCAGTGCACCTCGGGCACCAGGAAACTGCCGGTCGGGTCGGGGAAGTACACCCCGAACGCCCTGAAGGTGAGGTCGAAGTCGGTGCTGGTCAGCAGGATCCCGTCGGGCAGCGTGGAGATCCGCCACTGGCCGCCCTGCCGGACCAGACCGAACCTGATCGTCTGCGACCTCGCCGGGGTCGCCGTGTACACGCCGTCGGCGTCGATCTGCGCCTGGACCGGGACCCTCACGTAGACCACTGCGGCCTGTGCGGCGGCCTCCTCGGGTGACGCCGTGGCCGACGCGGACGGCGTGGTCGACGGCGCCGGGGACGGTGTGGCCGCGGCCTTCTTCGCCCGCACCGGCTTGCCGTCCAGGGAGGCAAGGGTCAGCTTCAGCGAGGCCTGGCCGGGATAGATCTGCACGGACTTGCTCGGCAGCCACGCCGCCGCCCGCTGCGGCACGAGGAAGCTGCGCGCCACCCGGTGCTCGTCGGTGAAGCCCGCGGCCGCCCGGAGAAATCCGCCGACCATCTCCTCGGGACCGGCACCCTGGCGCGGCCCCTCGGCCAGCACCTGGAAGACCGGTCCGCGGGGATCGGCGCCGACCGGTCGGCCCTGCACGACGGGACCGTGGTCGGGGATCGTCGTGCATCCGGAGAGCAGGGACAGCACCGGCACCAGGCCGACGGCGGCAGCGGCCGCCATCACGCCGCGGGTGCGGGCACCCCGGCGGGTCCGCGGGTAGCGCGCCCGGACGGCGGGCTCAGCCATCGTGCCCGTCCACGGGGGCCAGCACGGGAACCACGGCCATGACGTCGGCGGGGCCACGCCCGCCGTTCTGCCCGTCCCTCACGTAGTCGGGGTACGGCACCGGCGGCAACGGGGACGCCTTCAGCACGACGCCGGCCTCCC
The DNA here is from genome assembly GCA_046734255.1 of Actinomycetota bacterium. Classification (GTDB taxonomy): domain Bacteria; phylum Actinomycetota; class Actinomycetes; order Actinomycetales; family Kineosporiaceae; genus JBKPQU01. The sequence continues at coordinate 2,877 of JBKPQU010000122.1, read as the reverse complement.
GGGGCAGGGTCACCCGGAAGTACGCGCCCACCCCGGGCTCCCCCCACACCTCCAGCCAACCGCCGTGCAGGTGGGCGTCCTCGAGTGCGATCGCCAACCCCAGGCCGGTGCCCCCGGTGGTCCGGGCCCGGGCCGGGTCCGCGCGCCAGAACCGGTTGAACACCATCGTGGTCTCCCCGGGACGCAGCCCGACGCCGTGATCGCGGACGCCGACCGCCACCGCGTCGTCGTCGGCGGCCAGGCCGACCTCGACCGGCCGGCCCTCGCCGTGCTCGATCGCGTTGGCCACCAGATTGCGCACGATCCGTTCCACCCGGCGCGGGTCGATCTCCGCCTGGCAGTCCCGCGCCGCCGCCGCGATCCGCACGACGGTGCCCCGGCGCTCGGCGATCGGCCTGAGCCCGTCGACCACCCGGGTCACGACCTCGCGCAGGTCGGTGCGCTCGACCTCCAGCACCGCCGCCCCCGCGTCGAACCGGCTGATCTCCAGCAGGTCGCCGAGCAGCGCCTCGAACCGGTCCAGCTGGGCCTGGAGCAGTTCGGCGCTGCGCGCGGTCGCCGGGTCGAACGACTCCCGGGACTCGTTGATCACTTCGCTGGCCATCCGGATCGTGGTCAGCGGGGTGCGCAGCTCGTGCGAGACGTCGGAGACGAACCGCCGCTGCACCCGGGAGAGCTCCTCCAGCCGGTGGATCTGGCGTTCCAGGCCGGCGGCCATCTCGTTGAAGGCCCGGCCCAGGCGGGCCAGCTCGTCGTCGCCGTGCACCTGCATCCGCCGGTCCAGCCGCCCGGAGGCCAGCTCCTCCGCGGTGTGCGCAGCCTGGCGTACCGGGTCCACCACCTGGCGGGTGACCAGCAGCGCGACCCCGCTGACCAGCAGAACGATCGCCAACCCCCCGGCGATCATCGTGCGCTCGACCAGCGCGAGGATCTCCTGCTCGCGCTGCAGCGGGTAGATGAAGTACAGCTCGTACTTGCCGGCCAGCGGGACGTCGATCAGCGAGCCGACGGCGAAGGCCGGCACCGTTCGCCCCTCGTCGAGCGAACCCACGTGCAGCGGGAACCGCTCGCCCTGCTGCTGCTGCGAGCTGGAGTTCACGCGGTCACGCAGGTCGGTGGGCAGGTCCTCGACACCCACCCCACCGGTGGACTGGCCCGGGTACAGATCCGGCGCCGTGGAGCTCTCGGCGCGCACCATGAGCACCGCGCGCTCCTGCTCGTCCACCGGGCCCTGCACCCTGTTGACCGTGTCCTGGATCGCCTGGGCCACGCTGTCCGCGTTGCTGATCTGGTGGCTGACGATCAGGTCACGCGCGCTCTCGGTCAGCCGGGACGCCTCGGCGAACGCGCTGACCTCCCGGGCCCTGACCAGGCCGCCGCTGATGCTCTCGAACAGGAAGAAGCCCAGAGCCACGATCACCACGCTGCCGAGCAGCATCGTGGTCGTCACGACCCGCAGCTGCAGCGAGCGTCGCCACCGGCGCCTGACCCCCCGGGCCACCCGGAGCACCCAGGCGCCGGCCGGGTAGCGGCCGAGCAGCAGCACCGCCCGGCGCACGCGGCGGTGGATGCCGGACGGGTCGCCCTCCGGACGGCGACCCGGCTCCTCCGGCCGCGCTGGGACGGACACCTACGCAGGCCCTGCCTTGTAGCCGACTCCGCGGACGGTGACCACGATCTCCGGCCGCTCGGGATCCTTCTCGATCTTGGACCGGAGCCTCTGCACGTGCACGTTAACGAGCCGGGTGTCCGCGGCGTGCCGGTAGCCCCAGACCTGCTCCAGCAGCACCTCGCGGGTGAAGACCTGCCAGGGCTTGCGGGCCAGCGCGACCAGCAGGTCGAACTCGAGCGGGGTCAGGCCGATCATCTGGCCGTCCCGGCGGACCGAATGCCCGGCGACGTCGATCGTCACGTCGCCGATCTCCAGGACCTCCGGTGCGGGCTCGTCCACCCGGCGCAGCCGCGCCCGGACCCGGGCGACCAGCTCCTTCGGCTTGAACGGTTTGACCACGTAGTCGTCGGCGCCGGACTCGAGCCCGAGGACGATGTCGATGGTGTCCGACTTCGCGGTGAGCATGACGATCGGCGTCCCGGACTCGGCCCGGATCTGCCGGCAGACCTCGATCCCGTCCTTGCCCGGCAGCATCAGGTCGAGCAGGACAAGGTCCGGCCGCGCGCTGCGGAAGGCGTCCAACGCCTCCGCGCCGTCGGCGCAGAAGAACGGCTCGAAGCCCTCGCCCCGGAGCACTATGCCGAGCATCTCGGCCAAGGCGGTGTCGTCGTCCACCACCAGCACACGACCCCTCATGACCCACATGGTCGCACCGCGACTTATGGTCCGACACGGGGACTGCCGAACGGGGGTGCGCGGCGGCCGCGGAGCCCGCCTGGCGTGCCAGGATGAACCCCGTGGACGACGCCATCCCGCCCGAGCGGCCGGCGCCCCAACCGCCCCCTCCGGCACCGTGGCAGCGCCCGGACCAGCCGCCCCCCGGCGTGCCGTCCACCTACCCGGCCGCGCCGGGTGAACCGACCCAGACCGGGCAGCCGCAGGGGTGGGGCCAGCCGGGGACGACGCAGTGGGGCCAGCCGACCTGGGGCGGGCCGTACGGCGGGGCCGGGCAGCCGGGAGCGCCACCTCCCCCGGGGCTGCCGCCAGGTCAGCCGCCGGGCTGGGGACCGGGCGGGTGGCAGCAGGCACGGCCGAAGCCCGGCATCATCCCGCTCCGCCCGATCTCACTGCTGGAGATCTACGACGGCGCCTTCCAGGCGCTGCGCACGACCCCGCGCACGTTGTTGGGGGTATCCGCGGTCGTGATCGCGATCACGACTCTGATCAGCGCGGTGCCGCAGGCCTTCGGCCTCGTGGCCTTCAGC